>JBFIDC010000205.1:0-6275 GCA_041581495.1 Nocardioides sp.
ACCTGGCCCCGTAGCGCAGTTGGTTAGCGCGCCGCCCTGTCACGGCGGAGGCCGCGGGTTCGAGTCCCGTCGGGGTCGCCATTGCGTCCAGGTGCCCAGAGCACCTGGACGCCGGTCAGGCAGGCTGGTGCTGTGAGCATCGAGATGGATCCGCTGCGGTTCGACGCCTTGGTCGACCAGGCCCTTGATGGCATCCCCGACGAGTTGGCCGGGTTGGTGCGCAACCTGGTCGTGCTCGTCGAGGACGAACCGCCTGCGGGAGAGCCGGCGGACCTGTTGGGTCTCTATGACGGTGTCGCCCTGACCGAACGCGACAGTGGGCATGCCGGACAACTGCCCGACCGGATCTTCATCTTCCGGGGCCCACTGCTGGACATGGTCGACTCGGAGGCCGAACTGATCGAGGAGGTCCGGATCACCGTCGTTCATGAGGTGGCCCACCACTTCGGCATCGATGACGACCGACTCCACGACCTGGGCTACGCCTGAGTCAGTCAGGCCAGCAGTGCGCCGATGCCGTAGCCGGCAGCGCAACCGCACAGGGCGACCACCACCGTCGCGAGGACGTAGGTGGTCCCGCGGCTACGTCCGAGCCCCACGCTTTGGGCAGCAAAGGTCGAGAACGTGGTGAACGCACCGCAGAAGCCGACACCGAGAAGGGCAAGGGGTCGTTCACCGAGATCGAGACCGAGCAGCAGCCCCAAGATCGTGGAGCCGACGACGTTGGCCAACCAGATCCCGAGGGGGAACCGGTCGTCGAGGCGCTGGGCCAGCCAGTAGCGCAGCGGGGCACCGAAGGCCGCCCCGAGCGCCACCAGGGCCGCGGTCATGGTTCCACCACGCCGGCGGCCACGGCTTCGTCCTCGCTGCGCCCGGTGAGCCGCTCACCCAGCAGTACGGCAACGACGCAGCCCAGCACCGTGAGGGCGACGTAGGTCGCCGCGAGCGCGATCCTGCCGTCCGCGATCAGCGCGCGGCTCTCGGCCGTGTAGGCAGACAGCGTCGTGAATCCACCGAGCAACCCGGGCCCGAGGGCCGCGGCCAGGACGGGGCGTCGCCGCACCAGAGCCAGGGCCGGCAAGCAAGCGATGGCCAAGCATCCGCTGAGGTTGGCCAGCAGGGTCGCCCACGGGATGCCGGATGCCTCGGGAAGCCACTGCGTCAAACCCCAGCGACCGAGGGCGCCGATCGCGCCGCCGAGGGCGATGCCGAGGAGCAGAGGCGCCGTATGCGTAGAAGGGCTCGCCACCGAGTCAGGAGACCACACTGTGTTGCGGGTGGTCCTTCTCGGGCCAGCGAAGCGGCTCCTCGTTGCCCGCCTGGCGGACGAACTCGCACAGGAACCAGGTCTGGAAGCGGCGTTGCTCGTCGCTGCGAGCCAGCGAGAGGAGCCGTTGTTGGCGGCAGAAGTCGTCGGCGAGGTCGAGGAGTTCGATGAAGCGGCTCAGCGTCCGGGCCGTGGCCCGAGGCATCTGAACGACCAGATCGGTGACCGTGAGGTTCTGCGCGATCGCCGCTTCGATCTGCTCCACGCCGATGCCCTCACGCAGATGACGATCGAGGGTTGTGAAGAGGTCGCTGAGACTCTTGGCCAACGGGTAGTCGGCTTCGTGGGCCAGGGCAAGGAGGCGGACCTCGCGACGCAACTCCTTGAAGTGACCCTGGAACTCGAGGTACAGACGCAGGGGAACGCCCAAGATCTCGACCCGAACCCGGTCGTGCGCGGGCGTTCTGGTTGCGCGGGCGGCATCGGCTCCGGTGATGAGGCCGGTGGTGCTGGTCTGTTGGAACCCCGCCGATGGTGCGAACCAGACCACCTTGCCGTCGTCCTCCATCTCGGCTCCCCACGCTTCGGAACCGTGAGCCAAGATCCCCAGGCCGCGGCCGAAGGTGAGAAGGGGTTCCTCCCCGTCCGGGTCGGGCGCCGGAAGGACGGGGGGCTCCATTGATGAGTCACGAACCTCGACCCGGGGGTGCTCGACCGTGCCGCGGACTCGGACGGTGATGGGGGGCTCCCCGTGCAGCAGGGCGTTGGTCACCAACTCGCTGACGCCGAGTTCTGCGGTCTCGACCAGGTCCGCACGCCCGATGTCCTGGCAGGTCCGCACCACCCACCGCCGGGCGGCATGCACTCCCCGCGGGCCCGGGCCCAAGGTGAGTGCTGGCCGGTTGAGCGGCACGAGGATGCTCCAGGTGATCGGTGGAGTAGGTATCCCGGGTGCGACCGAGAAACAACTCACACTTTTCGCACGTCGTGCCCAGGCTGGCGCGGCCAAGCAGGTCAAGGGAGCACTGTTCGGCCCGGAACTGAGCCTACGCCAGGTGACAACGTGAGCGCGGCAACTAGGTTTGGCGGTGGACACACGGGGAAGAACCGCACAGGTGGAGACTGATCCCATGGCCAACCAAGCGACCACCGGCGCGACGCCGGCACCCGGCGCTGACCCCAGTGCGAGCCCCAGTGAGGGACCCAGTGCAAGACATCGGGTCGTGGTGATCGGGTCGGGCTTCGGCGGGCTCTTCGGAACCAAGGCGTTGCGGCGCTCGGAGGTCGAGGTCACCATGGTGGCCAAGACGACTCACCACCTCTTCCAACCGCTGCTCTACCAGGTTGCGACCGGCATCTTGTCCGAGGGCGAGATCGCTCCGCCGACGCGAGAGATCCTCGCTCGGCAGGACAACGCGACAGTGCTGCTCGGGGAGGTCACCCACATCGACCTGGCGCAACGGCTGGTCACCTCTC
Source organism: Nocardioides sp. (assembly GCA_041581495.1). GTDB lineage: Bacteria > Actinomycetota > Actinomycetes > Propionibacteriales > Nocardioidaceae > Nocardioides. The sequence goes on from JBFIDC010000205.1 coordinate 2,744, forward strand.
AGGTCCTGGGCCGCGATCACGTGCTCCCCTATGACTCGTTGATCGTGGCTGCGGGGGCGGGACAGTCCTACTTCGGGCACGGCGAGTTCGCCGAGTTCGCACCCGGCATGAAGTCCATCGACGATGCGCTGGAGCTGCGCGGTCGGATCTTCGGCGCTTTCGAACTGGCCGAGTTGGGTGCGGCACGCGGAGAGAACGTCGACCACCTGCTGACCTTCGTGGTGGTCGGAGCCGGTCCCACCGGGGTCGAGATGGCCGGCCAGATCGCGGAGTTGGCCCACCGGACGCTGCGTCGTGACTTCCGCTCGATCAACACCCGCACCGCCAGGGTGGTGCTCATCGACGCCGCCACCCAGGTGTTGCCCCCGTTCGGCGCCAAACTGGGTGCGTCGACGAAGTCGGAGCTTGAGAAGCTGGGGGTCGAGGTGATGCTCGGCGCGATGGTCACCGATGTCGACGAGCGGGGCCTGGTCGTCGAGCACAAGGACGGCCGCGTCGAACGCGTCGAAGGGGTCACCAAGATCTGGGCGGCCGGAGTGCAGGCCAGTCCCTTGGCCCGCACGCTCGCCGAACAGACCGGGGCACCGCTGGACAGGGTCGGGCGCATCGGGGTCAACCCGGATCTGACGCTGCCGGGGCATCCCGAGGTGTTCGTTGTGGGCGACATGATCGCCCTCGACAACCTCCCGGGTGTCGCACAGGTCGCCATCCAGGGCGCGAAGTACGCCGCGGCCACCATCGACGGCAGGCTGCGGGGCCGCGTCCCCAAGGAGCCCTTCAAGTACTTCGACAAGGGGTCGATGGCCACCATCAGTCGCTTCCGGGCCGTGGCGATGATCGGACGGTTCCGGTTGACCGGTTTCCTGGCGTGGCTGATGTGGCTGGTCGTGCACTTGGTCTACATCACCGGCTTCAAGAACCGGGTCACCGCGGTGATGCACTGGCTGGTCTCGTTCCTGGGCCGGGGTCGCTCGGAACGCACGGCGACAGAGCAGCAGATCTTCGCTCGGATGGCCCTGCAGCGTCTCGAACGCGGCGCCACCGATCTGGTCTCGGATCCCAGCCCCGATCAGGCCGCCGAAGCCGCGGCCCGAGCCCGGATGGAGCAGGAGCGGCGTACCGAACTCGAAGCGCTGGCTCTCGAGCAGGCCCGGTTGACCGACGAGCGCGAACGAGGCGCTCACCTGGGCGAGGGCTACTCGAAGTAGCTCGGGGTCACCTTCTGCGGGTCCTGCGCCGCGATCGCTTCGCGTGCCCAGCGCGGGAGGATGAAGACGCCTTCGGCTTCGACGGTGATGCCCTCGGGCCCGATCAGGTGTCCCTTGGCCCAGGTCTTGATGCCTTCGGATCGGTCGATCCATCCTTCGGCCCGGAGGTCTCCGAGCGGTGTCGCCTGGCGGTAGCGCAGCGTGAGCGTGCCGGTCATCCCCGGTTTGCCCCCGGCGCCGGCGGCCTCACCCAGGATCTGGTCGAGGATCATCGCCGAGACGCCGCCGTGCACCAGGCCGGGCGGGCCCTCATAGGCGGCTCCGAGGTGGAAGTCCGACCACACCTCGCCGTTCCCGCTCGGGTGCTTCTCGATGATCAGCGGCGGTGCCACCGGATTGCGAAGCCCGACCACGCTGTTGCCCCACGGCCGGCCGCGGCGTCCCTGGCTGAAGCGCACGCCAAACGGGCTGTCCAACTGGCTGGAACGCAGCCGGGCGGTGAGCGCCTCGATCTCGGCCTGCGCCTGTTTGATCTCCTCATCGGCCACGGTGGTGCGGATGGTGGCATCGACCAGTTCGCGCACCGCCTGAGTGAACGGGCCATAGAGCGCGCTCTGCCGCTCGATTTCCTCGGGGGTCAGGTCGTCGGAGACATAGCCGGGCACCCTCGCACTCTAGAACAGGTTCTAGTTCGCTGCTTGCGGATCGGTCGCTCGATAACCGCTGGCGAGGTGCGCACGCCGTTGATGGGATAGGGCGATGACAGCCCTGGTGCTCCCCGACGTGGATCTGTATGAATCCTGGGCGACCACAGTGGCCGAGTTCGAGCCGGAACAGATGCATGGCTCCGGGTGGTGGCATCTTCAGGCGACCGCGCGCGACACGAGTCCGGCCGGTTGCCGCGCCTGGGTCGAATCGTTGCGCTCCTATGGCGACCCTGACGTCGAACTGCCCGACGGCCTCGTCCCGTGCGACTACTACTGGATCACCACGGGGGACCCGGCGGAGATGGTCGGCTTCCTCGCCCTGCGCCACAGCCTCAACGAGTTCCTGCTCGAGGAGGGCGGCCACATCGGGTTCTCCATCCGGCCATCGCGTCGTCGACGCGGGCACGCGAGTCGCGCGCTGGCATTGGCGGTCGCCAAAGCCGGGGAACGCGGCCTTGAGCGCGTGCTGGTCACCTGCGACGTCGACAACCGCGCCTCCGCCGGCACGATCGAGGTCAACGGTGGGGTCTTCGAAGACGTGCGCAACGGCAAGCGCCGCTACTGGATCACGACCCGAGACGCCGGGTGATCTCTACCGAGTCGAACTGGTCTCGAGCTCCGGCTTGGCGGCGTTGGGGTCGAGGTCGGGTCGATAGAACGTCAGCACCCTCATGAAGTCCTTGGGGTCGACCATGGATCGGTCGATGGCGATCGGGGACATGCCGCGCCGCAGGAAGTGCACCTGCCACTTGCGACTGCTCGGGCTGCCATGCACCTCGATCGGTGTGTAGTGGCTGGACAGGTCGAAGACCATCCGGGTGCCCTGCCGGTTGATCTCCAACTGGCCGGTCTTGACGACCAACTTGGTCAAGCTGCCGCCGGCGCGCGCGGCCCAGATGACGAAGGTCACCAGGGCTGCGACCGCGGCCAACTCGATGTCGAGAGTGGTCCGGCTGCGGTAGGCGAGGAAGCCGAGGTAGCCGGTGAGGATCAGCGCCGAGATGAGCAGCAACGAGAGCAGCCGACGAGCCCCCTTGATCGGTGCGAACTCATAGATCGGCGGCATGGAGACAGCGGGTGGCGTGGGTGTGCCGACCGCGGGTGACGCGTCGGTCTGAGCGGCCTTGGGGGCGTCTTGGGATGCGGCCGGGATCGCCGTGCTTCCGGTGCTCGTGGAGGACTTGGCAGCAGCCCGTCGGGTGACCTTGGCGGCGGGGGTCTCGCGAGTCGCGTCGATCAAACCCCTGGCGGCATCGGGTGATGCCGTGGGGGCCAACGGCGCGCGGGCAGCGGTGCGCTTCTTGGGGTCCTTGCCGGGATCGCCTGTGGTGCCCGATGCCGGTGACTTGCGAGCCACGAGCCGCCGCGGGGTGCGGGGCGGCGTCGGCGTGCCGGTGTCGACGTCGCTCGCTGGGGCTGGCTGGTCGGCGACCTCGGGCTTGGGCTTGGTCGCCTTGGGGGTGGTCTCGACGACGCTCGCTGGCGCTCGCTGCTCGACCGCCTTGGGGGCGTCGCTGGCTGGCGCTGGCTGCTCGACCACCTCGGACTTGGGCTTGGTCGCCTTGGGGGTGGTCTCGACGACGCTCGCTGGCGCTCGCTGCTCGACCACCTTGGGAG
>JBFIDC010000206.1:0-6254 GCA_041581495.1 Nocardioides sp.
GGGCCCGCTCGTTGTCGGCGACCGACTCGGTGAACGGGTTGGGCACCTCGACGGCCGTCGGCTCCAGCACCACGACACTGGCCGTCGAGTCGGCAGGCGAGTCGCCATCGTCTTGAATCACCCACACCAGTGCGCCGGCCGCCACCAGGGCAAGCACCAGGCCGAGAACACCGAGCACGATCAACGCAATCCGGTTGTTGCCTCTGGTCCTGGCCTGGACCGCAGATCCAGCGCCTGAGACCTGGGCCTCCGGGGCCGCGGATGAGAGCTGGTGCCCACACTTGGGACAGAACTGCTGGGCTCCGTCTTGGACGGGGCTGCCGCAGTTGGGGCAGTAGTTCGCGGGCATCTCACTCACCTACTTCAGCGATGAGGAGGCCGGACCGTCCGGTCTCTGTCGGCCCCGATACCGGCACTTTCGAATCTACGCCCGTTTCCTCGTCCAAACGCCGCCCGAGAGTGCGGCCTTGGACACACTCCGGGCATCAGGTGCACGACACCAACGCGGATGCAAGCGGCACGGTCAAGCGCCACCGTGTCTCCACTTCGCGATGTAGTCCGGGATCGGCACTCCCGCTTTCAGGTCCTCCGCGGGCACCGGTTCTCCCCACATCCTCAGCAAGGGAACAGTTCCGGCCCAGTAGTCCGTGTGCAGGTCCTCAGGAGAGTCGGCGGGGTCATCGCTGCTGATCTTGACTGACCAGGAAGACAACGGCAGTTCCAGCATCGCGGTAGCCGCGAGTTCCTTGGCATTCGGCTGCCGCACGTCGGCCCATCGGCCCGGCAGCAGCCTTTCCGTCAACCGTTCGAAGGCACGAAGCCGTGCCTCCCCCTCCACAGGCACACAACTGCCGAAGACCATCGCGCTCCGGTAGCCCATCGATGACTCGAAGGCCGAACGAGCAAGCACCAGGCCGTCGAGAACCGTGACCGAGAAGCACACCTCGGCGCCATCACGCAGCGCCAAGAACAGCCGCGACCCGGTCGACCCATGAAGCAGAACCCGGTCGCCGTCCCTGGCGTAGGCCATCGGCAGGACGAAGGGGCGGCCGTCCATGACGAGGCCAACGTGCGCCACCAGTGCGCTGTCGAGAACGTCGTGCAGGTCCGCGACGTCCGTGGACTGCAGTTCCGGCAGACGCCGGACCCGCGTGAAGTCGGCTGGCTCACCGGTTTGCTGGCTAGGGCCTTCCGACGGTTGATCGGTCACCGGAGGGTCCTACCGAAAGCGTCCTTGACGGCGACCTTGTCGCCCACCGAGGCAGCGGCGCATACAGGATCCATCTGGTTCCCTTCGACGGCTCACGCCCATCTTTCACGACGGCAGAGTCGCATGCGCGTTCTTGGCCGGCGCTGCGCGTTCACTTCACCGACTGTCGGCACATCAGCGCGGTGGATCCGTGCCACCTGGTGACCCGGATCAACCGCACTCTTTGGCAGATCCGGATGTCGGGGCTGGTCGGCGTTGTGGCAGGTCGGGCCTGCCTCAAGTCTGGCGGAGGATAGGGGATTCGAACCCCTGAGGGCTTTCACACCCAACCCGCTTTCCAAGCGAGCGCCATAGGCCACTAGGCGAATCCTCCGTCGAGGAGGGTACCTGGCGTCCTGGCTGTGACGGGAATCTGGGCCGCACACCTGGTTCACGTTGGTCCACCGGCGGCCCTCGCCTAGACTCCCGTGCAACCCCCCGTGTGGCGACATCTTGCCGAACTCCCCCAGGGCCGGAAGGCAGCAAGGGTAAGCGAGCTCTGTCGGGTGCGCGGGGGGCCTTTGTCGTTCTGGACCCGGCAATTCCGCAGTCCTCATGGGCGGCTTGTCGGGCGAGTCTGCTGCTTGTCAGGCGTTACAACCCCTGACAAGCACCAGTTTCCCCGGCTGACCGGGGAATCCGCGGGCCCCGGACCCCGGACCCCCCACCACACCTACCGACCGTCGGCACCGCTGGCTAGGGTGGCGAGGACATGGACGCCCCGCTCGCTCTCTATCGCCGCTACCGGCCAGAGACCTTCGCCGAGGTCATCGGGCAGGAGCACGTCACCGAGCCACTACGCGCCGCACTGGCCAACAACCGGGTCAACCACGCCTACCTCTTCTCGGGGCCGCGCGGGTGCGGCAAGACCACCTCGGCGCGCATCCTGGCCCGGGCGCTCAACTGCGAGAAAGCGCCGATCGCCGACCCCTGCGGGGAGTGCGAGAGCTGCATCGACCTGAGTCACAGTGGGGGCGGCTCGATCGACGTCATCGAGATCGACGCCGCCTCGCACGGTGGCGTCGACGACGCCCGCGACCTGCGCGAGAAGGCGTTCTTCGCACCGGTCAAGAGCCGCTACAAGGTCTACATCATCGACGAGGCCCACATGGTCTCGACCCAGGGCTTCAACGCCCTGCTCAAACTCGTCGAAGAGCCACCCGAGCACCTGCGATTCATCTTCGCCACCACCGAGCCCGAGAAGGTCATCGCGACCATCCGTTCGCGGACCCATCACTACCCGTTCCGTCTCATCCCGCCGCGCCTGCTCTCCACCTACCTCTCCGAGCTCTGCGTCAAAGAGAACGTGGCCATCGAGCCGGCCGCCCTGCCCCTGGTCGTCCGCGCGGGCGCGGGGTCCGCGCGCGACACCCTCTCGACCCTCGATCAGCTCATCGGTGGGGCAGGCCCGGCAGGAGTCACCTACGACCTCGCCGCGGGGCTGCTGGGCTACACACCTGACACGCTGCTCGACGACGTCCTCGACGCCTTCGCCGCCGGCGATGGCAGCGCCGTGTTCGGGGTGGTCGACAAGGTCATCGAGACCGGACAGGACCCCCGGCGCTTCACCGAGGACCTGCTGCGCCGGCTGCGCGACCTGGTCATCGTCAACGCCGTACCCGAGGCCACCGCCAGCGGGCTCATCGATGTCTCCGAGGACCAAGGCGAACGCCTGGTGGCCCAAGCCGCTCGCTTCGGCGGAGCCGAACTCAGCCGGGCAGCCGACCTGGTCGCGACCGGCCTGACCGAGATGCGCGGCGCCACCGCGCCGCGGCTGCTGCTCGAACTCATCTGTGCCCGCGTGCTGCTCCCGGGCGCCGACCACTCCAACCTCGGTGTCGCCGCGCGCCTGGACCGGGTCGAACGGCGCCTCGACATCACCGGAACGCCGCCGCCGCAAAACGCCCCGCGCGCCCCGGCCGCGACATCGGCGCCCGCACCCCAACCAGCTGCCCAACCAATAGCCCAACCAGCAGCCCCACCCGCTCCGGTGGCCCAGCCCACGCCCGCCCCGCTGGCCGCGCCCGCCCCCGACCCGGAGCCCATCCCCCGGCCGCCGGCATCCAGCGAGCCCGCGGCACCAGAGCCAGTCGAACCCGAGCCCGTTGCCGCCGCAGCACCGGCACCAACAGCACCGGCACCGACGCCAGCGACCCCGACCCCCGATGCGGCACCCAGCGGCGCGGGCGGCGGTTTGTCGCTGATCGATGTCCGCCGACTGTGGCCCGACATCGTCGAGGCCACCAAGCAGCGGCGCCGGATGGCCTGGATCCACCTCAGCCAGAACTGTCAGGTCCTCGGCCTCGAGGGGACGACGTTGACCCTCGGGTTCGCCAACCCCGGGGCGCGCGACAGCTTCGTCAGCAGCGGGTGTTCCGACATCGTTCGCGAAGCCGCGATCGACGTGGTCGGCGCCGACTGGACCATCGAGACCATCGTCGACCCCAGCGCCCAACCCAGCGCTCAACCCGGCACCCAAGCCAGCACCCAACCGGATGCCCAATCCGCCGCTCCAGCCGCTCCCCCGGCCGCTCCAGCAGCACCCGCGGCCCCCGAGGCCCCCGAGGCGTCCGAGGCACCACCCGCCTCGACCCCCAGCCCCAGCGCGGCGGCCCGCGGTGCGATCGGCCGCACCCGCACCGGCGCCGACGAGTCGCCCCGGCCCGACACCATGGCGGCCGCCGACGCCGAGGCCAACCCCGACGACCTCGACATCGAGGAGGTCGGCGGTGGCCACGAGGACCTGCTGGCCCGCGAACTCGGGGCCCAGATGATCGAAGAGATCCCGCACTCCTGACGCAGACCCACAGACCACACCAAGACTCCGCACCCAACCCAAGGCAGGCCCTCTCATGACCCAGAACCCCTTCGAGGCGCTCGGCGCCGGCGGACTCGACATGAACGCCCTGCTCCAGCAGGCCCAGCAGATGCAGGAACAACTCGCCTCCGCGCAGGCCGCACTGGCCGAGGCGACCGCCGACGGCACGGTGGCCGGTGGCGCGGTGACGGTGACGATCAACGGCGTGGGCGAGGTCACCAACGTGGCCATCAAGGCCGGCCAGTTCGACGGCAGCGACGCCGATGACCTCTCCGACCTCGGCGACATGATCGTGGCTGCCTACCGCGACGCCAAGGCGCAGGCAGACGCGCTGGCCTCCGAGGCGCTCGGCCCGCTGGCCGGTGGCCTCGGCGGCGCCGCGCCCGGCCAGCCGCCGGGCCAGATCGGGTTCTGATGTACGAGGGCGTCCTCCAGGACCTCATCGACGAACTCGGACGACTGCCGGGCGTGGGTCCCTAGGGCGCCCAGCGGATCGCGTTCCATCTGCTCCAGGCCGAGGCCGAGGACGTACGCCGCCTCGCCGAGGTGCTGGTCGAGGTCAAGGCCAAGGCCAGGTTCTGCTCGGTGTGCTTCAACGTCTCCGAGGACGAGCAGTGCCGGATCTGCCGCGACCCGCGCCGCGACCTGACGGTGCTGTGTGTCGTCGAGGAATACAAGGACGTCGTGGCCATCGAACGCACCCGAGAGTTCAAGGGGCGCTACCACGTGCTGGGCGGCGCGATCTCTCCCATCGATGGCATCGGCCCGGATCAACTGCGCATCAAGGAACTGATGACCCGGTTGGCCGACGGCACCGTCACCGAGGTGATCTTGGCGACCGACCCCAACTTGGAGGGTGAGGCCACCGCGACGTTCGTGACCCGTATGTTGAAGGACATGGACCTCACCGTGAGCCGACTAGCCAGCGGGCTGCCGGTCGGCGGGGACCTCGAATACGCCGACGAGGTCACCCTCGGGCGAGCATTCGCAGGGAGGCGGAGCGCACGATGACCGACACCGGAGCACCGATCGCCCCCGAGTCCGACGACCTCGCCGACGAGTTCGCCGCCTCGGTGCAGCAGTTCCTGGCCGCACTGCGCGCCATCGCCGCCGCGGGCGACGCGGGCGGCGCGATTCCGCTGTTGTTGCTCGAGATCTCGCAGGTCTCCCTGTGCGGCGCCCGGCTCGGGATCCAGAACGACTTCACCCCCAGCGCCGAATACCAACCCGACGTCGGCCCCGAGGCCGACCTCGAGGACCTGCGGGTCCACCTGGCCCAGATGTTCGACACCGTCGACACCTACGGCTACGTCTTCGACCCCTATGTCCCCGAAGTGGTCGAGAGCCAGCTCTCCGACGACCTGACCTCGATCGCCAGCGACCTCGAGAACGGCCTGCGGCACTACCGCGCCGGCGACCTCGATGAGGCCCTGTGGTGGTGGCAGTTCTCCTACGTCGCCAACTGGGGAAACCTGGCCGGAGCGGCTCTCAACGCGCTGCTGTCGGTGGTTTCACACAACCGTCTCGACGCGGAGTTCACCGGTGAAGCCGACGTCGTGGCGGCCGCCGATGAGATGCTCGAAGAGGGCGAACCGCTCGCCACCTAGAATTCCCCTGTGGGAATCGTCGTTCAGAAGTACGGCGGCAGCTCGGTCGCCGACGCTGCCGCTATCAAGCGCGTCGCGCAGAAGATCGTGGAGACCAAGCGCGCTGGCAACGACGTGGTCGTCGCTGTCTCCGCGATGGGCGACAGCACCGACGAACTGCTCGACCTCGCCGAGCAGGTGACCCCGCTTCCGCCCGCCCGCGAACTCGACATGCTGCTGACCGCCGGCGAGCGGATCTCGATGGCCCTGGTGGCGATGGCGATCTCCGACCTCGGCTGCACGGCCCGTTCGTTCACCGGTTCCCAAGCCGGGGTGATCACCGACGCCGTGCACGGCAAGGCCAAGATCATCGACGTCACCCCCGGGCGGATCTCCACGGCCCTCGACGAGGGACACATCGTGATCGTGGCGGGCTTCCAAGGCGTCAGCCGCGACACCAAGGAGATCACCACGCTGGGCCGCGGCGGCACCGACACCACCGCCGTCGCGTTGGCCGGGGCGCTCAACGCCGACGTGTGTGAGATCTACACCGACGTCGACGGTGTCTTCACCGCGGACCCCCGGATCGTCAAGACGGCCC
>JBFIDC010000207.1:0-6239 GCA_041581495.1 Nocardioides sp.
GAGCTCATGGCCGGCTACTCAGGCACCCCGCTCGCCACCAAGATCGGGATCAAGGACGAACACGTGGTCTTCCTCGACGGCGCGCCCGAGGGCCTCGACCTCGACACGGGGGGAGCCCACGTCGTACGCCGGTTGCCGACCGCGGTCGATGTGACGCTGACCTTCCACCAGAAGTACGACGCCTTGGCGCGCCGGCTGCCGACCTTGTTCGAGCGGACCTCGACCGCCGGCATGGTGTGGGTGTGCTGGCCCAAGAAGGCGGCGCAGAAGGCTCAGGGGCTGGTCAGCGATCTCGACGACGGTCGGGTTCGGGCCCTCGGGCTGGACCTGGGGTTCGTCGACGTCAAGGTCGCCGCGATCGATGAGACCTGGTCGGGCCTGAAGTTCGTACGCCGGGTGGCCGACCGTTGATCGGTGGGACCTGATCGCTCTCAGTGCCCGTGTGGTGCGCTGCGGATCCGGGGAAGGCCGACCCATCTGGGGAAGCACAGGGGCGGAGCCGGGTGGCTCCGCCCCTGCGGCCGATCAGCCGAACGATTCGCTCAGCCTCCGAATCCTCGCTGCCTCGGCGGCGGCGTCGCTGCGCTGCCGGCCGAGCCCGCCGTCGTGGTCTTGTCGATCCGGGTCAGGGAGACCTGGGCATTGCTCGCCGGGGTGGGGACGGTAATCCCGGTTGAGCCCGAGGACTGGCAGGTCATCGAATAGGTGCGGCTGGTGGCGTCCAAGACGCCAGATCCGCTCACGAAGAAGGAGCTGCCGCTGCCCGATGTCACCCCCAGGCTGGCCAGGGTCGCGTTCGCGAAGACGGGGCCGCTGTCGAAGAAGCAGCCGAAGAAGGTCGGTGAGCCGGACATGGTCCCGTTGATCGAATAGGTCGCCAGGTACTTGCCGGCGGGCACTCCAGGGAGGTTCCAGCGCACGATGTTGCCCGCAATGTCGGCAGTGAGGTTGTAGACGTAGGTCTTGTTCTGCAGCGCGGAGCCGTTGAGTCCGTCCACACGGTCTGCGTTGAGCTTCTTGACCTTGGTCTTGCTGTTCACGCTGAACGGCGCCTTGGACTTCTTGCTCTTCAGTTTCAGCGCCGGGCCGTTGCCGGTCGTCTTGATGGTCGTCGACTTGGTGGCCGTGTTGGTCTTGCCGAGCATGACTGGGCCGCCGTTGGCGGCATAGGACCCGAGCGAGGATCCGGCGAGGAGGATGAACCCCGCTGCTGTGATCGTCAAGATGCGTTGCCGATTCATGGTCATGCGGCTTCACCCTAGTCACGAACCGGGATCCCCGGCCACAGTCACCGGGGGGAGCGCACGTCGTACCCCGGGTGGCCGACCGTTGATCGGTGGGACCTGATCGCTCTCAGTGCCGGTGTGGTGCGCGCTCGGCGATGATCCCGAGTTTGCGCAGCAGGGCCGTGGTCAGCATGAGGGCAACGAACAGGCAGGCCGCCGCGCCGACCGAGGCCAACCCCATGAACACCCACGCGGTCGAGTCGCCGCCTCGGGCGCTGCGGCCCGACGAGATCGCCGCCCACACCAGCACGCCCCAAGCGATGACGGCCAACGCGGCGGCCGCGCCGAGTCCGAGGAGGCGCGGCTGGAGCGGCCGCCGAGTGCGCTCACCTCGGCGCGCCCCCGCCCGAGTCTTCTGCGCCTGGCGTGCCATCGCTTCATAGTGTCAAGCACCGCAACCGGGAGCGGGGTGCCACGCGGCCGAGCAAGGCCGGTGGCGAGGTTCCTCAGAACGGGACCTGGGTCTCCAGCAGTCCCGAGGCCGGCGCGCGGCCCGACAGCGCCCGGCAGAACTCGAACGCGTCAATGGTCAGGCGCTCGGCCTGGCCGCGCTGCCACCGACCCCCGGCCGGACCGGTCAACTCGAGGTCGTAGTCGCTGCCGTGCCGGCCCGCCCACTCGCGGACCACGTCGTCGACGATGACGCCTTCGTGATCGGCCGTCGCCGTCATCTGCGCTCCGGTGGCACCGCAGATGTCCACGCGGTGCAGGAACGGGTCGCGAGTCAAGATCACGTCGAACAGGTAGCCCATGGTCCACCACTCGTCGTCGTTGGGCAGCGTCTGCGAGCGGACGAACCCCGGGGCCCGGCTGCGAAAACGCACCGCCTTGGGTGCGAGTCGGCGGTACTCCTCGATGAGTTGGTCGGTGGTCAGGTGCTGGTTCTTCTCGACCTGCAACGCGGTGAGGGAGTCGATCATCTCCCCGCCGTCCCGTTTGGTGCGCTTGTTGGCCTGAGCCTGCTGGCGCAGCGTCTCGGGGATGCTGGAGACCATCTGGACCATGCCCAGCATGTGCCCGGCCATCGCGCGGACGTCCCACTCGGTGCAGTCGGTGCGGGCGGACCACTGCTCCGGGGTGAGTTCGGCCAGCAACGTGACCACCCGGTCGTACTCCGTGGCGGCCCGCTGCTTGGCGACCGCTCGATCGAGAGCGGGAACCCGGGGGTTCTTCTTGGTCGCGTGGACGTGTGTTGTCGTCATGCTCGGCTCCTGTCGCCATTGGTGGTTGGGACCGGCGTCGTGCCGGCGGTCGTCAGGTCCAGGTCGCGCAGATACATGCGGGCGGTGCGTTCGAGGAGGCGTCCCCACCGGTCACCGCCGGGGTCGTTGGCCAATTGGCTGTTCACCAGTCCGCCGATGAGCGCGACCCAGAGGTCGACGTCCTCCTGCTCGGTGATGCCGAACTCGGCCATGCGTTGGCCCAGGTCCTCGAGCACCGCCACGGCGGGGGCGTAGGCCTCGGGTGACGGCTCGAAGCCGGGGATGGTGCGTTGGTTCATCAGTTGGTAGCGGACCGGGTCGTGGACCGCGAAGTCGAAGAAGTGGCGCGCGAAGAAGATCAGGGCACGCTCACGGTCCTCGGGGATCGCCTGGTCGATGCCGCGTACGCCCTCGTGGAACTGCGTCCAGGCCTGGGCGAACATCGCGTCATAGATCTCGTTCTTGGACGCCACGTGCCCATAGAGCGAGGGAGCCTGCATCCCGACCCGGCGAGCGATCTCGCGCAGGGTGACCTCGGCCAGTCCGCGCTCCCGGGCCACCTGCCAGGCGGCCTCGACGATCTCCCGGCGCGTTGCCTCGCGCCGTTCGGAAATCCTATTGCGCTTAGTTTCTCCTAACACAGTTAGGAGAATGGCCCAGGTCGGGCGATTTGTCCAGAGCCGACTCCCGGATCGGGGGCCGATCGGGCCAGCCGACACGCCGCCCTCGACGGCCGGACCCGTCGCTGACCTGCGCAAACGCGGCGAGTGTGACCTGGATCAAAATTCTCGCGAGTCGGGTCTTGCGTCGACCTGGGTCCGCGGCGTACCGTCACCACTACATCTAGTAGTTACACCAATGTAGTTATCCACATCTAGTCCCCAGGTCGAGGGTGGATCGCTCACAGAAGCACCGGTGTTCTGCACAGATTTCCCCTCGCTATCCACAACCTACGGCGCCTCCACGAGGCGCTATTGGTTGCGCCCTGACGTCCCATGCTCCCGAGAGGAGGACCGCCGTGTACTGCCCGTTCTGCCGCAACACCGACACCAAGGTCCTCGACTCCCGGGTCGCCGAGGACGGCAGTTCCATCCGCCGCCGGCGTTCGTGCTCGCACTGCGGCCAGCGGTTCACCACCATGGAACTGATGCAACTGACCGTGGTCAAGCGCTCCGGGGCGACCGAGGCGTTCAGTCGCGACAAGGCCATCGCGGGTGTCCGCAAGGCCTGCAACGGCCGTCCGGTCTCTGAGGACGACCTGGCCTGCCTGGGCCAGACCGTCGAGGACGCGCTGCGCGGCTCGGGTCAGGCCGAGTTCCCCGCCCACGAGGTGGGTCTGGCGATCCTCGCGCCGCTGCGTGACCTCGACGAGGTCGCCTACCTGCGTTTCGCCAGCGTCTACAAGGCCTTCGAATCCGCCGACGACTTCGAGATCGAGATCGCCGCTCTGCGCGCCCACCGCGCCGACGTCGACCGCTCGCTGGCCGAACTCGTCGAGACCGCCCAGCCTCAGCCCGCCAACTCGGGCTGACCCAGACCGCCCGGTACGTCGTGGGGAAGCGACGTGCCGGGCGCTTCACCTCGCCGCCCCGCTGTCCCTGTGCAGTGTCGGTGGCACGAGCAACACTGATCAGCAGGGACCACCACCCATCGGGACCACGGGAGAAGCACATGACAGAGACGGTCAGCGGCACAGCAGGGGCAACCTCCAAGGGCAAGAAGTCATCGGGTCGCGCCCGCGGCCTGACCATGGAGCGCGTCTTCAGCACCGAGGGCGTGCACCCCTACGACGAGCTCACCTGGGAGCGCCGCGACGTCGTCCAGACCAACTGGAAGACCGGCGAGACCGTCTTCGAGCAGCGTGGCGTCGAGTTCCCCGACTTCTGGTCGGTCAACGCCTCGACGATCGTCACCACCAAGTACTTCCGTGGCGCGGTCGGCACCGATGTGCGTGAGTGGAGCCTCAAGCAACTCATCGACCGGGTGGTCAAGACCTACCGCAAGGGCGGCGAGGACAACGGCTACTTCGCCACCCCTGCCGATGCCGAACTCTTCGAGCACGAGCTGACCTGGCTGCTGGTCCACCAGTACTTCTCGTTCAACTCCCCGGTGTGGTTCAACGTCGGCACCCCCTCGCCCCAGCAGGTCTCGGCGTGCTTCATCCTCTCGGTCGACGACTCGATGGACTCGATCCTCAACTGGTACAAGGAGGAGGGCTTCATCTTCAAGGGCGGCTCCGGTGCCGGCCTGAACCTCTCCCGGATCCGCTCCTCCAAGGAACTGCTCTCCAGCGGTGGCACCGCCTCCGGCCCGGTCTCCTTCATGCGTGGTGCCGACGCCTCCGCCGGAACCATCAAGTCCGGTGGCGCCACCCGCCGCGCGGCCAAGATGGTCGTCCTCGATGTCGATCACCCCGACATCGAAGAGTTCGTGATGACCAAGGCCAAGGAAGAAGACAAGATCCGCGCCCTGCGCGACGCCGGCTTCGACATGGACCTCGGCGGCGCCGACATCACCTCGGTGCAGTACCAGAACGCCAACAACTCCGTGCGCGTCTCCGATGAGTTCATGCGCGCGGTCGAGGAGGGCACCGAGTTCGGCCTGCGCGGCCGCAAGACCGGTGAGGTCATCGAGACCGTCGACGCCCGCGACCTGTTCCGCAAGATCAGCGAGGCCGCCTGGGCCTGCGCCGACCCGGGTCTTCAGTACGACGACACGATCAACGACTGGCACACCAACCCCGAGACCGGTCGGATCACCGCGTCCAACCCGTGCTCGGAATACATGTCGCTCGACAACTCCTCGTGCAACCTGGCCTCGCTCAACCTGTTGAAGTTCCTCAAGGACGACGACACCTTCGACGCGGTCCGGTTCGCGCAGGCGGTGGAGTTCATCATCACCGCGATGGACATCTCCATCTGCTTCGCGGACTTCCCGACCGAGGCGATCGGCCAGACCACCGTCGACTACCGCCAGTTGGGCATCGGGTTCGCCAACCTCGGCGCGCTGCTGATGGCGATGGGTCTGGGCTATGACTCCGAGGGTGGCCGGGCCATGGCCGGTGCCATCACCTCGCTGATGACCGGCACCTCCTACCGTCGTTCGGCCGAGCTCGCCGGCGTCGTGGGCCCCTACAACGGCTACGCCCGCAACGCCGAGGCCCACAAGCGGGTGATGCGCAAGCACCAGGCCGCCAACGACACCGTGCGGACCCTCGGCATCGCCGACCGCCAGGTGCACCAGTTGGCCACCATCGCCTGGGCCGACGTCCAAGAGATCGGTGCGGCCAACGGCTTCCGCAACGCGCAGGCCTCGGTGCTCGCGCCCACCGGGACCATCGGCTTCATGATGGACTGCGACACCACCGGCATCGAGCCCGACTTCTCGCTGGTGAAGTTCAAGAAGCTCGTCGGCGGCGGCTCGATGCAGATCGTCAACCAGACGATCCCGCGGGCGCTGCGCAAGCTCGGCTACCAGCCCGAGCAGGTTGAGGCGATCGTCGCCTTCATCGCCGAGCACGGTCACGTGATCGATGCGCCGGGGCTCAAGACCGAGCACTACGAGGTCTTCGACACCGCGATGGGTGCGCGGGCCCTCAAGCCGATGGGCCACGTGCGGATGATGGCCGCCTGCCAGCCGTTCCTCTCCGGCGCGATCTCCAAGACGGTCAACCTGCCCGAGTCCGCCACGGTTGAGGAGATCGAAGAGGTCTACATGCAGTCGTGGAAGCTCGGTCTCAAGGCGACCGCGA
>JBFIDC010000208.1:0-6238 GCA_041581495.1 Nocardioides sp.
CCCGAAGTGCGGCACCTTGATGTGCGGGCCGAGCCAGATCGTCAGGTGGACGTTGCAGAACCCCTGGGTGGCGTTCTCCATGAAGGAGTGCACCATCCAGTCGATCTCGGGTCCGCTGTAGGCGCGGACCCGGCCGCGGGCGCCGCTGCCGGTGCCGCCGTCGTCGAAGTCCTCGAGTTGCTCGGTCGAGGGGTCGCGGTGCAGTTCGAAGCGGTCGGCGACCTTGTCCTTGAGCCGCTGGATCAGCGCGACCCAGTCCTCGAAGACGGCACTCACATCGGAGGGTCCGGCCTCGTCGAGGTGCTCTTGGACGTACTTCAGGCTCATCGATGCTCCCTGGTCAACGGCGCTGTCACGCGGCTTGATGTAGAACTATATATGATATTCGTAACGCTGGCGAGGGCCTCCGTCAGCACTTTTCCACCACTCCAGCCGCTACGGGGGTTGCCGGGGCAGTCCACACATCGTGATCCTGCGGCCAGGGCGAGGCCACCTCGCGATCGCCCCCGAAGGTCCACATCAGGCCATCGCGGACCTCGAGCATGAAGTCGCTCTTGCCGATGCCCTGCCAGGCCTGGTCGGTGACCAACTCCCAGGCAGCCGGGTCCTCGGAGGAGGCGACCGGGTCCCAGCACCAGACCTCGGCGGACAGGCCTTGTTTCACGCGGGGGTCGCCGGGCGGACGCACGTGGCCACCGATGACGAAGACCCGTCCATCGACGGCAACGGCCTGCTGGCCGGTGCGCGGCGACCACGGGGCGTGACCGAGGAGTTCCCAGGTCTCACCCTGGTCGATCGAGCGCCAAAGGTCGTTGCGGCGGCCCTCCCACGAGGGCTGGAAGACGGGGCGGTCGTGGTCACCGCCCATGAAGTAGAGCGTCTCCCCCACCGTGACGACCTGCATGCCGGCGCGGCCCATGTCCGGCGGCAGCTCGGCCCGCAGTGTCCAGGTCTCGCCGCCGTCGGCGCTGGCCCACAGTTCGGGATAGAACTCGCGCCTGACCGACTTGACGGACCCGCCGAAGAGCAGGATCTCTCCGCGGTGCATGTGGGTGTGGTGCCCGGCCCGGGGACCCCAGGGCGCCTCGGCGCACACCTGCTCCCATGTCGTTCCCGCATCCCCCGAGCGCCAGACGTCGTTGTGGAAGGTGCGCAGGTCCTGACCGGCGGTGAGCACCAGATGGCCGTCGACGACGTCGACCTCGGGGTAGCAGCGCTTGCCCCAACCGGCCTTGTCCGACGCGCACTCCCAGGTCACGCCGTCGCGACTGCGCCAGGAGTCGCCATAGATCGAGACCATGCCGGCGCGGCCACCGAGAACGACGAACCAACCATCGACCTGGCCGCCGCGGGGCATCGCCCGGCGCTTGAACGGGGCGTGTTCGAGGATCCGCTGCCAGGTCATCGAGCCGCGCCCGGGTAGGCGTTCGCGGCCAGACCGGCCCCGCCCGCCCGAAACGCGCCGGGCGCGTGGATCGCGCAGGTCTGGACGTACTCCATCAGTCCCTCGTCGCCGTACTCACGACCCCAGCCGGACCGCTTGACTCCACCGAAGGGGATGTGGGGTGCCAGGCCGGTCCGGTTGTGGGTGTTGACGAAGGTGAAGCCGGCCTCGAGTCGGGCCGCGACCGCGAAGGCAGCGTCTTCATCGGCGGACCACACCGAGGCGCCGAGTCCCAACTCCCCTGCATTGGCGCGGTCGACCGCCTCGTCCACCGAGTCGTAGGTGAGCAGGGGAACCACCGGCCCGAACTGCTCGGTGGCCACCAGGGGATGCCGGTCGGCGCAGCCGGTGACCAGCAGTGGGCGCAGGTAGTGCCCGGCTGAGAGGTCGGCGCCGGCGGCCACGGTGCCGAGTTCGGTGATGGTGGCGCCTCGGGAACGGGCGTCCTCGACGAGCCAGAGCAGGCGAGCACGCGACTCGGCGGAGACCACAGGGCCGATCGTCGCGTTCTCATCCAGGGGGTCGCCCAGGCGCAGCACCCGATCGGCCGCGGCGACATAGGCCTCGACCATCTCTGCGGCGCGGGCGGCGGGCACATAGAGGCGTTTGACCGCCATGCAGACCTGGCCGCTGGTGGCGAAGGTCGCCATCACCAGTCGGTCCCAGTCGGCCTCGCCGAGGTCGGCGTCGGGCAACAAGATGGCGGGATCGTTGCCGCCCAACTCCAGCACCGAGGGCGTCAATGCCCGGCCGGCCATTGAGGCGATCGCGGCGCCGGCGGTCGATCCACCGGTGAACGCCACCTTGTTGACGCCGGGGTTCTCGACAAGAGCGGTGGCCGTCTCGGCCTCGCCGTTGACGACCTGGACCAGCCCGCCCGGGAGTCCCTCGGCCACCACCGCCAGCAGTCGACCGATGCCGAAGGGGGCCAGCGGCGACGGCTTGACGATCACGGCGTTGCCGGCGATCAGGGCGGGCGCGAGCTTGAGAACGGTGAGGATCAGCGGCGCGTTCCACGGAGTGATCGCCGCGATCACGCCGTAGGGCCGGTGTCGCAGCACCAGCCTGCCGCGGTCGCTGTCGGTCTCTACATCGGGCAGGAGGGCCTCGCCGCGGTCGGCATAGAAGCCGAGCAGTGACGTCGCGAACCCTGCCTCCCCCCGACAGTCGGCGAGCACCTTGCCGGTCTCGCGGGCGGTCAGTTCGGCGATCGCGTCGAGTTCGGGCTCGAGGCGTGCCGCGGCCTCACGAAGTCGGGCCGCGCGCTGGGTCAGCGGCGTGCTCGCCCATTCGCGCTGAGCGGCCTGGGCACGCACCACGGCGGCCGCGACCGCCTCCGGACCGTCGACGGCCACCGCGCCGACCGTTTCATCGGTCCGCGCGGGGTTGAACCTCTCGATGCTCCTCAGCGTCACGGGGTCCGCTCGCGCAACGAGTCGATCATCGAGGTTCGCAGCAGGTAGTCGCGGGAGGACGACGTGTCGGCGGCAAGCGCGCGCAACTGATCGTGGTAGGCGATCCTGGCCGCCTCGTCGGACTCGCGCAGCCGCTCCCAGTTGTCGTGGGTGACGGCCTTGACGTAGGAGGTGGCCACCTCTCGCCTGGCTGCCAGCACCGCGTCCAGGTCCTCGAGTGAGGCGGTGCCCCCGATCAGGTCGGCCAACGACCAGCCGGACAGCACCGCATCGTGCAGACCGCTGTTCATGCCCATGCCCCCGAGCGGGTTGTTGACATGGGCGGCGTCACCGACCAGGACCACATGGCCGGTCCTGAATCGGTCGGCCACCCGCTGATGGACGTTGTAGAGCGAGGCGTGCAAGAGGTCCCAGTCACGGCCGAGGTCGGCGACCCCGCGCAACCGCTCCTGCACCCGCACCGGGTCGGTCTCGAGCGCATCCGCGGAGGCCGGGTCGGTTGGGAAGAGGATCCGCCAGTGCTCGGGGGTCCGCAGGAGGACCAGCCATTCCTCAGGGTCGAAGACGTAGTTGACCGCCGCGATGCCCGGCAGCGCCGCCTCGAGGTCCTCGCGTGTCGAGACAACCAGGAAGCGCTCGGGGTAGGTGATGCCCTCGAACTGGGCGCCGGTGGCTTTGCGCACGGCCGAGGATGCGCCGTCGGCCCCCACGACCCAGTCGGCCGTGAAGGTCTCGCCCGAGGCCGTGCGGACCACGGGGCGCTCGTCGAGGTCGCTGACGTCGGTGACCTGCTGACCGAAGACGACCTGCGTCCCGGGCAGTTCACGCAGTGCGGCCAACAGGATCGGGGTCAGCTTGCTCTGCTCGCACTGGACCCGGAACGGGAAGGGGGTGTCCTCGGAGAGGACGCCGAGGTCGAGTTCGGCGATCGGCCCGGTGCGCCGGTCGCGGTACTGGAACGTCGTGGAGGTGATCCCGAGTTCGAGGAGCCCGTCGAGCACCCCGAGGTCGGCCAACATCTCCAGGCTCGGCGGATGGAACGTCGAGGCGCGTGACTCGGCAGCCAGGTCGGGCCCGGCCTCCAAGACGGTGACTGACACGCCGCCGCGGGCCAGGACCAGGGCGCAGGTCAGCCCGACGGGGCCGGCGCCGACGACGATGACCTGGGGGCTAGCGGTGGGGCCAGTCATGAGTACTTCTCCTCCAAGGCGAGTTGGTCAGGGAGCCCGACCAGGTCGGTGAGTTCTGACCAGGTGATCCGAGTGGTGGCGCCCGCGTTGCCTTGGGTCATGATCGCGGCATAGACCTCGGCTTGCGCGCGCGCCGCCGCCAGCACGGCGGAAACCGGGTGGATGACGATCCGGACACCCAGCGCTGCCAGTTCGACATCGGTGGGCCCGTCCTCGACGGGGCCTCCGGCCTCCGAGCGGCTGTGCACCAGTGGGACGCCGGGCAGGGCGGCGTGGACCGCCTCGAGCACCGCGAGATCGGCGCCCTCGACGAAGACAGCGTCGGCGCCCGCGTCGACGAAGGCCCGGCAGCGTTCGAGAACCGCATCGACTCCCAGCACTGACAGGGCGTCGGTGCGGGCCACGATCACCAGCCCGGACTCGGCATCGACGGCGGCCCGGATCCGGCCCGCGGCCTCGGCCAGATCCACCACCGCTTTGCCGCCGAGGTGGCCGCAGCGTTTGGGGGCGACCTGGTCTTCAAGGTGGAGTCCGGCGACACCCGCGGCGGCGTAGGCGATCGTGGTGTGCCTGGCCTGAAGCGCGTTGCCGTAGCCCGTGTCGGCGTCGGCGAGCACCGGGAGCCCCGAGGCCTCGGACAGCACCGTGGCCCGGCGCGCGATGTCGGTGGCGTGCACGAACCCGAGGTCGGGGACGCCGAGGTCGACCGCGGAGACCGTGGCGCCGGAGAGATGGAGTCCGCGAGCGCCGGCACGTCGTGCCAGCAGGGCCGAAACGGCGTCATAGGCGCCGGGCAGCGCAACCAGATCCTCGCCCGCGAGCAGGGCACGCAGGGCCTGCGGGGCGCTGGGCCGTGAGGCGGTCATTGTGATGAGTGAAGGGCGAAGCCGCCCTCGATTCCGACCACCCGGGCACCGGTGAAGGTGTGGATCGTCTCGACCGTGCCTTCCTCACCCATGCCCGACCAGCCCCACGCCGGCCGGGGAGTCATCAGGTGAAGGCTCATGATCGAGGACCCGTTGACCTTGACCTCGCCGGCCCGCACCTGACGCGCGAAGCCGAGGGCGGCGTCGGTGTCGGTGCCGAAGACGTAGCCCTCCAGACCGAAGGGGGTGGCGTTGGCCAGGGCCAGCGCCTCGTCGAGGTCGGCGTAGGTGTGCACCGTGGCGACGGGTCCGAACACCTCGTGCAGGGCCGCGTCGCTAGGCACGCCGGTCAGCAAGGTGGGCGCGAGGAACGAGCCGGTCCCGGGGACCTCGGTCCGCGTGTGCGCGACGGCGTCCGGCGACGAGGCGAGACGCTCCTCGATGGCCGCCTCGAGGTTGGCGCGGTGGGTGGAGTGCACCAACGGTCCGAACTGGGTCTGCGGGTCCAGCGGATCACCGGCTCGCAGGGCGGCGAGTCGGTCGAGCACGCCCGCAAGCACTGCGTCGGCCAGGGACTCCGGCACCACCAGGCGCCCGAGTGCTCGGCACCACTGGCCGTTGAGCGTGGTCAGCAGGTCGGTGGCCGCACGGGCCGCGTCGTCGGGATCGGCGTCGGGCAGAACGACCAGGGGGTTGTTGCCGCCGAGTTCGAGTTGCAGGGCGGTGAAGCCATCGGCGCACGCCGCGGCGATCTGGCGCCCGGCCACCAGTCCGCCGGTGAACGAGACCGCGCGCGTGCGCGGGTCGGTCACCAGCGGTCCACCCACACCGGCGCCACCTTGAAGAAGTTGGAACGTGCCGACCGGAGCGCCCGCGTCGGTGAGCACCCGGTCGATGACGCGACCCAACTCGGTGGTGCCGTAGGGCGCGAACTCGCTCGGCTTGAGGATCGTCGGCGCACCGGCGGCGAGCGCGGAGGCGACCTTGTGCGCGGCCATCGGAGCGGGGGCGTTCCACGGCACCAGGCACACGGCAGGACCCAACGGGAGTCGGTGGACCTCAACGGCGTGGCCGCCGGGTCCCTCCTGAACCTGCATCAGGGTCCCGGCCCGCAGCATCTCGGCGGCCAGGTGGAAGGCGCCCGGCACGATCATGCCGACGATGGAGGTCTGGGCGACGGGGACTCCGGTGGCGAAGGCCTCGAGGGCAGCCAGTCGGGGAACCTCGGATTCGAGGGCTGCGCCGATCGCGTCGAGGATCTCGGCCCGCCTCTCGACGGCGATGCCCGCCCAGGACTGCTCGGTGTGCACGGCGTGCGCCGCG
>JBFIDC010000209.1:0-6194 GCA_041581495.1 Nocardioides sp.
CAAGGCCAACGACGTGGTCGCTGACCTGGTCTTCTCGGACGTTCCCGGGCGGGTGGCCAAGGCCCTGCTCGACCTGGCCGACCGCTTCGGCCGCACCGCCGACGACGGCGTCCACGTCCACCACGACCTCACTCAAGAGGAACTCGCCCAACTCGTCGGCGCCTCCCGCGAGACCGTCAACAAGGCCCTTGCCGACTTCGCCAGCCGCGGTTGGTTGCGCCTCGAGCCCCGCTCCGTCGTGATCATGGACGTCGAGCGGTTGGCCCGCCGGGCGCGCTGACGGTCGGGGGGTTCGGTTTCCCCGGTCGGCCGGGGAAACTGGTGCTTGTCAGGGGTTGTAACACCTGACAAGCAGCAGAATCGCCCGACCAGTACGCCGTTTGTGTGTGCGTGCGTGCGTGAGTGATCCGTGCGTGCGTGATGCCTGATGTGCTACCGAGCAGCCAGGTACGCCAACTGAGCGCGCACCGACCACTCGGCGAACTCCCAGAGCGACTCGTCGACGTCCTGATAGACGATCTCGACGACCTGACGGGGGAGCACCTCGTCCTCGGCATCGGGGACGGCGATCCCGAGTTGGCGCAGCGCTGACTCGACCTGGGCGAGCCGTTCGCGGCGGT
This sequence comes from Nocardioides sp., assembly GCA_041581495.1. GTDB lineage: Bacteria > Actinomycetota > Actinomycetes > Propionibacteriales > Nocardioidaceae > Nocardioides. The sequence goes on from JBFIDC010000209.1 coordinate 621, forward strand.
GCATCAGGTAGTAGTCCAAGGTGCCGCGGGCGTCATCGAGCACGGGGCCGTGGGCCGGCCAGATCTTGGCCACTACGCCGGACGACGCCAGGTCCCGCATCCGCTCGATCGACTCGAAGTACGGCCCGAGCCGACCGTCGGGGTAGGCCACCACGGTGGTTCCGCGACCCAGGACCATGTCGCCGGAGAGCAGCGCCTGCTCGGCGGGCACCACGAACGAGACCGAGTCGGCGGTGTGGCCGGGGGTGAAGACCACCTCGAGCCGCAGGCCGTCGACCTCGAGGATCTCGCCGTCCTCAAGAGGGTCGGCGGAAAAGCTGAAGTCGGTGCCCATCGACCGCACCGGGCAGCCCTTGCGGCGCCCGAGTTCCTCGGCGACCTCGGAGTGGTCGAAGTGGTGATGGGTGACCAGGATCAGCCCGATCTCGCCGGTCTCCTCATCGAGCAGGTCCAGGTGCCCCTCCTCGATCGGCCCGGGATCGACGATCACGCCCCGGCTCGCACCCGGCTCGCGCAGCAACCAGGTGTTGGTGCCGTCGAGCGTCATGATCCCCGGATTGGGTGCCAGCAGGCAGGTGGCCCGCTCGCCGAAGGTTCCGCCGGCCCAGGCCTGCGTCATCGGCGGTCCCGATCCGCCATCAGCGCGCGATGCCGCTCGGGAATCGACAGCACCCAGCCCTCGCTGCCGGGCTCCACGGCCGGTGTGAACATGTCGACGTCGCGGTCCGAGGCCTCGAGGATGTCGTCCACGCTGTCGAAGGTGCCGAGTTCGAGGCAGGTCAGGTACGTCGGCGGCAGCATCCACACCTCGCCGTCCTCGGCCCGGTCGGCGGCGATCCGCGCCGACAGCCAGGTGACCTCGGAGGACTCCGATGAGACGTCGCGGGTGCGTTGTCCTTCGGGCATCGCGGCCACGAAGAACCAGGTGCGGTAGCGCTTCGGCTCGAAGACCGGGGTCAGCCAGCCGTCCCAACTACCCAGCAGGTCGGTACGCAGCACCAGGCCGCGCCGGGTCAGGAAGTCGGTCATCGCGAGTTCACGCGACTCCAGGGCCACCCGGTCGGCCTCCCAGTCGTCACCGGTGGTGTCGGCCACGACGGCGTCGGCCGACGGACCGGCCAGGAGCACTCCCGACTCCTCGAAGGTCTCGCGCACCGCGGCGCACACCAGAGCGCGGGCCATCTCTTCATCGGTGCCGAGACGGGTCGCCCATTGCGCCGGCGACGGGCCCGCCCAGCCGACGGTGGCGTCGAAGTCGCGCTCGTCCACACCCCCGCCCGGGAAGACGAACATCCCGCCGGCGAACTCCATCGAGGCGTGACGGCGCAGCAGATACAACTCCGGGCCTCCTTCGGCGGGACGCAGCAGCACGACCGTCGCCGCGTTGCGGGGCTCGGCCGGCGCCTGAGTGCCGTCGACGAACTGCCTGGCGACCTCGGCCATGCGTTCGGGCAGGGGGATAGGGGGAAGCGGGATCTTCATCGGGGGATCAGACCTCCACGAGGAGTTCGACCTCGACGGGAGCCCCCAGCGGCAGCGCCGCAACTCCAACGGCCGATCGCGCGTGCACACCCACCTCGCCGAAGACCTGGGCGAGGAAGTCGGACGCGCCGTTGATGACGCCGGGTTGACCGGTGAAGTCAGCGGTGCTGGCCACGAAGCCGACGACCTTCACGACCCGCTTGACCAGGCCCAGGTCGCCGATCTCGGCCTTGATCGCCGCGATCGCGTTGAGGGCGCATTGCTGGGCGCACTCGGCGGCGGTCTCGGGGCTCACGTCGCGACCGACGATCCCGCTGGCCATGAGCTCACCGGCCCTCATCGGCAACTGCCCGGAGGTGAAGATGTGGTTGCCGGAGCGAACCGCCGGTACGTACGACGCGAGCGGAGGCACCACGTTCGGGACCTCGAAGCCGAGCTCGGCCAATCGCTCCTCAGGTGTCGGCATCGGCTCAGCCTTCATCCGGTCGCTTGAGGAAGGCGACCAGGCCGCCCTGGTCGTTGGTGTTGATTGCCACCAGTTCCCAGCCGTCCGCGCCGAAGTTGTTGAGCATGAGTGCCTCGTTGTGAAGCGGGATGGGTGCCACTTGGTATTGCCACTTGGTCATGACAGGCACGTTACTCAGGTCGTGCGCGCTGTGGATACGGCGCCTCGTGTCGAGCCAGCATCGCCACGAACTCGCGGATCTTGCGCTCCCTGGTTTCGATGCGTTTGACGACGTGCAACTGGGCGTAGAGGGCGAACCGGTTGGACTTGGTCAACACCTCGAACATCCGCTGCGCCTCAGGATCTTCGGCGATCGCCGCGAGGAGGTCGTCGGGGACCTCGGCGGTCGCCGAGCCGGCGTACGCCGCGGCCCACCGGCCGTCCGCCTTGGCGGCCTCGACGGCTGCGCGACCGGCCGCTCGCATCCGCCCCTGCTTCTCGAGTTGCTCGACCAACTCGACATTGCGCCGCGACCACATGCTGCGGGCCCGACGAGGGGTGATGCGGACGGTGTAGCTGCCGTCGTCGCGCTTGCCGGCCTGGCCGTCGATCCAGCCGAAGCACAACAGCTCCTCGACGGCCTGTGCCCACGTGAGCGCGGTGGCGGTGCCCCCCTTCTTGGTGAGCACCAGGCGTACGCCGTCGCAACTGGTGTGGTTGGCCTTGAGCCAATCCCGGAGCCCGGCGGCGTCCGGGACGAGCAGTTCGGGCAGGGGCTCGCCCATCAATCGTCCTCGCCCTGCCGGGGTGCGCATGCCATGGCCTGAACCTAGGCGCGTGGACCGACAGCCTCAGCGGATCTGCGGCTCGGTCTTCTCGCGCACCTCGTCCTCGGTGACACCGGGGGCGAGTTCGACCAGCGACAGCCCCTCGGGGGTGATGTCGAGGACGCAGAGGTCGGTGATGATCCGCTGCACGACACCCTTGCCGGTGAAGGGCAGCGAGCATTCGTTGACGATCTTGTAGGACCCGTCGCGGGCGACGTGTTCCATCAAGACGATGACCCGCTTGGCGCCGTGGACCAGGTCCATCGCGCCGCCCATGCCCTTGACCATCTTGCCCGGGATCATCCAGTTCGCGATGTCACCGGCGGCCGAGACCTGCATGGCGCCGAGGATGGCCGCATCGATCTTGCCGCCGCGGATCATCCCGAACGAAGTCGCGCTGTCGAAGAACGACGCCCCGCGGCGCAGGGTGACGGTCTCCTTGCCGGCGTTGATCAGATCGGGGTCCTCCTCACCCTCATACGGGTAGGCCCCCACGCCGAGGATGCCGTTCTCGGACTGCAACACCAGTTCGACGTCGTCGGCGACGTAGTTGGGCACCAGCGTCGGCAGCCCGATGCCGAGGTTGACATAGGAGCCGTCGGAGAGCTCCGAGGCAGCGCGAGCCGCCATCTCTTCGCGTGACCAGGCCATCTCAGGACTCCTCTCGCGAGCGCACGGTGCGCTTCTCGATCCGCTTGTCGGCGGCCTGCTCGGGGCTCAATGCGACCACCCGCTGCACGAACACGCCCGGGGTGTGGACGTCGTTCGGTTCGAGTTCGCCGGGCTCGACGAGGTGCTCGACCTCGGCGATGGTCACCTGCCCGCACATCGCGGCCAGCGGATTGAAGTTCCGCGCCGAGTCGCGATAGACCAGGTTGCCGTGCCGGTCGCCCTTCCAGGCGCGCACCAACCCGAAGTCGGCGACGATCGATTCCTCGAGCACGAACTCGCGAGGCCCGTCCTTGGTCTCGAAGGTCCGGGTGTCCTTGGCGGGCGAGGCCACGATCACGTTGCCCTCCGCGTCGTACTTCCAGGGCAGCCCACCTTCGGCGACCTGGGTGCCCACGCCGGTGCGGGTATAGAACGCCGCGATCCCCGAGCCGCCCGCGCGCATCCGCTCGGCCAGCGTGCCCTGGGGAGTCAGTTCGACCTCGAGCTCGCCGGCGAGGTACTGCCTGGCGAACTCCTGGTTCTCACCGACATAGGAGGCCACCATCCGGCGCAGCCGACCGGCACCGAGCAGGAGCCCGAGTCCCCAGTCGTCGACCCCGGCGTTGTTGGAGACCGCTTCGAGGTCACCGGTGCCGGCGTCGAGCAGAGCCTGAAGCAACGTGGAGGGGATCCCGCAGAGGCCGAAGCCACCCACCGAGATCGTTGCGCCGTTCGGGATGTCGGCGACCGCTTCGGCCGCGGACGAGACCACCTTGTCCATGACAGAGCACCGTAGTCCTACCGTTGTGGGTGTGAGTACTGACTGGCCCCGCGTGCGCTTGCACGTGGTGACCGGCAAGGGCGGCACCGGCAAGTCGACGGTGGCGGCCTCGCTGGCCCTGGCACTGGCCTCCCACGGCAAGAACGTCCTCCTATGCGAGGTGGAGGGTCGGCAGGGCATCGCCCGGATGTTCGACGTCGACCCGCTGCCCTACGAAGAACGCCGACTCGCAACCGGATTGGTGACCGACTCCCAATCGGCCGGCACCGTCTATGCGCTGCACATCGATGCCGAGTCCGCGCTGCTGGAGTACCTCGCGATGTACTACAAACTCGGCCGCGCCGGGCGGGCGTTGGATCGCTTCGGCGTCATCGAGTTCGCCACCACCATCGCCCCCGGGGTGCGCGATGTGCTGCTGACCGGCAAGGTCTTCGAGGCGGTGGAGCGCAACAGCCGGAACAAGGGCGCCCGGCAGTACGACGCGGTCGTGCTCGACGCCCCGCCGACCGGGCGCATCACCCAGTTCCTCAACGTCAGCGACGAGTTGGCGGGCCTGGCCAAGGTGGGGCCGATCAAGAACCAGTCCGAGACGATGATGACGCTGTTCCGCAGCCCGCGAACCGCGGTGCACATGGTGACGCTGCTCGAAGAGATGCCCGTCCAGGAGACCGCGGACGGCATCGACCACCTGCGTGACGCCGGCCTGCCCGTGGGCGGGGTGGTCGTCAACCTGGTGCGCCCGCGCGACCTGAAGGCCAAGGACCTCGCCGCGGCCCGCAAGGGCGCGCTCGACGCGGGCGCCATCGCCGAGGACCTGTCGAAGGCCGGCATCGATCAAGACGGTTTGGTCGAGGAACTCCTCAGTGAAGCCCGCGACCACGCCGAACGCCGGGGTCTGGAGGATTCCCAGCGCCGCATCGTCAAGGCTCTGGGTGTCCCCACCTATGAGCTTCCGCGGCTGGCGGGCGGGGTCGACCTGGGTGGCCTCTATGAGTTGGCGGCACTGTTGAAAGAACAGGGGCTCGCATGACGCGCTCCCGCGCCCGCGTCGGGCCCCTCGCCGCCCACGCCACCACCAGCGAACACCTCGACATCGATGCGCTGCTCGATGACCGCTCGACCGGCATCATCGTGTGCTGCGGTTCCGGCGGGGTCGGCAAGACCACCACCTCGGCGGCGCTGGCCCTCAGGGCGGCCGAACGGGGACGCAAAGTCATCGTGCTGACCATCGACCCTGCGCGCCGCCTGGCCCAGTCCATGGGGATCGGCGAACTCGACAACACTCCGCGGCAGGTGCCCAACGTCGGGCAGGAGAGCGGTGGCCGCCTCGACGCGATGATGCTCGACATGAAGCGGACCTTCGATGAGGTCGTGGAGAGTCAGGCCTC
>JBFIDC010000210.1:0-6181 GCA_041581495.1 Nocardioides sp.
CAGGTGAGTTGCTTGGTCGCTACTCATCCTCGCCGCGGAGGACCTGCCCTTCCCGCTACCCGACCCCTACCGGCCTGTCGTCAACGTCCTGCCCCGCAACACCTAGCGGTCGGTTTCGCGGTTCTCCTCTTGCAGGAGTTCCTCGAGACCGGCCGCTGCTGTTTGGGCTGAGGCGATCACGGCGGGGATGCCGACGCCGTCGTAGGCAGCCCCGCACACGGCCAGCCCCGGGATGCGCGCCACATCGGCCCGGATTCGGGCCACCCGGTCCAGATGACCCACGGCGTACTGCGGCAGCCCGCCGCCCCACCGCTGCACATGCACGTCGACCGGAGTCGCGCTCAACCCGATCGCGTCCCGCAGGTCGGCCAGGGAGAGCGCGGTCAGTTCCTCGTCGCCGCGACGCTTGAGATACCGCTCGAACTCGCGCGCGATCGCCTCACCCGAAGCCTCGGGCAGTTCTGCGGTGTCACGCGTCTCCTCGAGGGACCGCACGTAGTCGGCGACGTCGTCGTCCTCCTCGGCGAGTTCATCGACCCCTCGCTCCCAGGCTCGCGAGTCCTCGGGGAGGTCGCCGAGCGGAATGCTGGCCTCGAGCAGGTCCTCGAGCTGGCCGACCAGGGCCAAGGTCGCCTTGGGGCACGGCGGCTGGGCCACGTAGTGGGGGACGGCCGCCCAGTAGGACACCGCGGGGATATCGAGGCGCAGGCAGGCGTCCTGGAAGACCCCGACGATGCCGGTGGGTCCCTCGTAGGTCGACTGCTCGAGCTTGAGCCGGTCGACTAGGTCAGGCTCGCTCGCAGTGCCGCTGACGGGGATGGGACGGGTGTGCGGGGTGTCGGCGAGCAAGGCCCCGAGCGTGACGACCAGAGAAGCGCCGAGATCATCGCAAGCGGCGAGCAGTTCGGCGCAGAACTGTCGCCAACGCATGTTGGGCTCGATGCCTCGGATCAAGATGACGTCGCGGTCGAGTTCTGGGGGAGAGGCGATCGCGATCTGGGTGCCGGGCCAGGTGATCCGGCGGTGCCCGGTGGCATCGGCTCCCACAAAGGGTCGGTTGACCTGGAAGTCATAGAACTCGTCGGGGTCGATCGCGCCCACGACCCGTGCCGACCACACGTCCATGAGGTGGTCGACCACCGAGGATGCCGCGTCCGCGGCGTCGTTCCAGCCCTCGAACGCCGCGATCACCACCGGGTCGACGAGGGTCGGGACATCCTCGATATCGATCACTCGTCAAGTCTAGGGCCGCGCGAGCCGAAGCCCTGGAGACCACGGGATCCACCTGTGAGGATTTCGGGCCGAGCCGGGGGCGATGTCACGATCTGGGAATGCTGTCCGTCTCGTGGACGCTCTTCCTAGGCTTGAGACGCGCGCGACGAAGGGGACCCAAGTGAGCGAGTCGTACCGGCCAGACGCCACGGAGGCGCTGACGGAGATCCTGCGAGAGCGGATCATGGTGATCGATGGCGCAATGGGCACCGCGATCCAACGCGACCGACCCTCCGAGGAGGGGTATCGCGGCGAACGCTTCGCGGACTGGCATCAGGATCTGCAGGGCAACAACGATCTCTTGACGATCACCAACCCCGAACTCATCGCGGGCATCCACCGTGAGTACCTCGAGGCCGGGGCCGACATCCTGGAGACCAACACCTTCAACGCGAACGCGGTCTCGCTGAGCGACTACGGCATGGCGGATCTCGCCCACGAGTTGAACTACGAGGCCGCTGCCCTTGCGCGCCGCGAAGCCGACGCCATGACGCAGCGCACCCCCGATCGACCGCGGTTCGTCGCCGGGGCACTCGGCCCCACGACGCGGACGGCCTCGATCTCGCCCGACGTGAACGACCCGGGCGCCCGCAACGTCTCCTTCGACGAACTCGTCTCCGCCTACGGCGTGGCCGCGCGCGGCCTGGTCGAAGGAGGAGCCGACCTGCTTCTCATCGAGACCATCTTCGACACGCTCAACGCCAAGGCGGCCATCTTTGCCGTCGAGGAGATGTTCGAGGACCTCGGCCGGCGCTGGCCGGTGATCATCTCCGGCACCATCACCGACGCCTCGGGTCGCACCTTGTCCGGTCAGGTCACCGAAGCCTTCTGGGACTCCGTGCGCCACGTCCGTCCTCTGGCGGTCGGACTGAACTGCGCGCTGGGCGCCAAGGAGATGCGGCCCTACATCGCCGAGATGTCGCGGCTGGCCGACTCGTTCGTCTCCTGCTACCCCAACGCGGGACTCCCGAACGCGTTCGGCGAGTACGACGAGGCGCCTGATGAAACCGCCTCGATCATCGCCGAGTTCGCGGACTCGGGATTCGTCAACCTGGTCGGCGGGTGTTGCGGCACCACACCCGCCCACATCGCGGCCATCGCGTCCACGGTCGCGGACAAGCCGCGGCGGGAGCCGGTCGAGGTTCCGCCCGCCATGCGCCTGTCGGGGCTGGAACCGTTCGCCATCACTCCGGACAGCCTGTTCGTCAACGTGGGTGAGCGCACCAACATCACCGGCTCGGCACGGTTCCGCAAGTTGATCAAGGACGGCGACTACGACACCGCCTTGTCGGTCGCAGCACAGCAGGTCGAGAACGGCGCGCAGGTCATCGACGTCAACATGGACGAGGGGATGATCGACGGCGTCGCGGCCATGGACCGCTTCACCAAGTTGATCGCCAGCGAGCCGGACATCAGTCGGGTCCCGATCATGATCGACTCCTCGAAGTGGGAGGTCATCGAGGCCGGCCTGAAGAACGTCCAGGGCAAGGCCATCGTCAACTCGATCTCCTTGAAGGAGGGCGAAGAGAAGTTCATCGAGCAGGCCCGCCTGTGCCGCAAGGACGGCGCCGCGGCCGTGGTGATGGCCTTCGACGAGGATGGTCAGGCCGACAACCTGGAGCGGCGCAAGGCGATCTGCGAGCGTGCCTACCGGATCCTGGTCGACCAGGTCGGCTTCCCGCCCGACGACATCATCTTCGACCCCAACGTGTTCGCGATCGCCACGGGAATCGAGGAGCACGCCTCCTACGGACTCGACTTCATCGAGGCGACCCGGTGGATCAAGCAGAATCTGCCCGGCGCCAAGGTGTCCGGCGGCATCTCGAATGTGAGCTTCTCCTTCCGGGGCAACAACCCAGTGCGGGAAGCGATCCACGCGGTGTTCCTCTTCCACGCGATCGCCGCGGGGCTGGACATGGGGATCGTCAACGCCGGTGCCCTCGTCGTCTACGACGAGGTCGAGCCCGAGCTGCGGGAGCGGATCGAGGACGTCGTCCTCAACCGGCGTCCCGACGCCGCCGAGCGGCTCCTCGAGATCGCCGAGGCTCACAACAAGGTCGGTGAGGAGGTCGAGGCGACCGAGGCCGAGTGGCGCGCGCTCCCCATCGGCGAGCGCATCACTCACGCCCTGGTCAAGGGCATCGACGCCCACGTCGAGAGCGACACCGAACTGCTCCGCCAGGAGATCGCCGACCGCGGTGGCCGGCCGATCGAGGTCATCGAGGGTCCGCTCATGGACGGCATGAACGTCGTCGGGGACCTCTTCGGTGCCGGCAAGATGTTCCTGCCGCAGGTGGTCAAGTCGGCCCGGGTGATGAAGAAGGCGGTTGCCTATCTGATCCCCTACATCGAGCAGGAGAAGGTCGACAACCCGCAGTACGCGACGGCCAAGGAGACCAACGGGACCATCGTGATGGCCACCGTGAAGGGCGATGTCCACGACATCGGCAAGAACATCGTCGGCGTGGTCCTCCAGTGCAACAACTTCGAGGTCATCGACCTCGGGGTGATGGTTCCGGTGCAGAAGATCCTCGACACCTCCGAGGAGATCGGCGCCGATGCGATCGGTCTGTCCGGGCTGATCACCCCCTCGCTCGACGAGATGGTCACCGTGGCGGCCGAGATGCAGCGCCGGGGCTTCGAGATCCCCTTGCTCGTCGGCGGCGCGACCACCTCGCGCGCCCACACGGCGGTGAAGGTGGACAAGAAGTACGACGGGCCGGTGGTCTGGGTGAAGGACGCCTCACGCTCGGTTCCGGTCCTCGCCACGATGCTCAACGACGCCAAGCGGCCGGCCCTGATGGCCGACATCCAGGCCGACTACGACTCGTTGCGGGCCCGGCACGCGACCAAGCACGAGCGTCCGATGGTCACCCTCGACCAGGCTCGGGCCAACCGCACCCCGATCGATTGGGACGGCTACCAGTGCCCGGCTCCCCGTCAGCCGGGAATCCACGTCGTGACCGACTACGACCTGGCCGAACTGCGCGACTACATCGACTGGCAACCCTTCTTCAACACCTGGGAGATGAAGGGCAAGTTCCCCGACATCCTCAACAACCCCACAACCGGTGAGACGGCTCGCGCGCTCTACGACGATGCCCAGGCGATGCTGGACCGGATCATCGAGGAGAAGTGGCTGCGGGCCAGTGGCGTGTTCGGGTTCTTCCCCGCCAACGCCGTGGGTGACGACATCGTTCTCTACACCGACGAGTCACGCTCGGAGGTCCTGACCACCCTGCACAACCTGCGCCAGCAGGGCGATCATCGCGAGGGGGTGCCCAACCGGTCGCTGGGTGACTTCGTCGCCCCCGCCGAGACCGAACTGCCCGACCACGTCGGAGCCTTCGCGGTCACCGCCGGGCTCGGTGCCGCGGAGCGGATCACGGCGATGAAGGCCGAGAACGACGACTACTCGGCGATCCTGCTCGAGGCGCTCGCGGACCGGTTGGCCGAGGCCTTCGCCGAGCGACTGCACCAGCGCGTCCGCACCGAGTTCTGGGGCCACGAGCCCGACGAGCAACTCGACAACGAGTCGCTGATCGCCGAGAAGTACCACGGCATCCGTCCGGCCCCGGGCTACCCGGCGTGCCCGGAGCACACCGAGAAGGCGACCTTGTGGTCCCTGCTCGACGTCGAGTCCAAGACCGGAATCGCACTCACCGAGAGCATGGCGATGTGGCCCGGTGCCGCCGTGTCCGGCTGGTACTTCTCACACCCGCAGGCGCAGTACTTCGTCGTGGGTCGGCTGGGTCGGGACCAAGTCGCCGACTACGCGGAGCGCAAGGGGTGGACCCTCGACGAGGCCGAGCGTTGGCTCTCGCCCAACCTGGGCTACGACCCCGAAGACTGATCGAGTGCGCGCCGTCCTCTGGGACCTCGACGGAACTCTGGTCGACACCGAGCCGTACTGGATCGACACCGAGTTCGCGCTGGCGGCCGAGCACGGCGCCACCTGGAGTCGCGAGCACGCCCTCAACCTGGTCGGCAATGACCTCATCCAGTCCGGCCACTACATCCGCGACGTCATGAACCTCGAGATGAGCGCCGAGGAGGTTGTCGACTACCTCAATGACGGGGTCGTGGCCGCAGTGAAGGCCGAAGTGCCGTGGCGTCCAGGAGCGCTCGACCTGCTGGCTGCTCTCGCCGAGGCCGAGGTCCCGTGCGGGCTGGTCACCATGTCCTACCAGCGTTTCGTCGCACCGATCCTCGGCCGGTTGGCTGCCGACACCTTCAGGGTCGTGGTCACCGGTGACCAGGTCGAACACGGCAAGCCGCACCCTGAGCCCTATCTCACCGCGGCTGCGGCGCTGGGCTTCGCGCCACGCGACTGTGTCGCGATCGAGGACTCCAACACCGGCGCCGCATCCGCAGTCGGAGCCGGCTGCTCGGTCCTCGTCGTGGAGAACCACGTTCGCGTCGATGCGGGGCCAGGGCGCACCTTCGTCGATTCCCTTGCGGACGTCGACGTCGCGGCTCTGCGCGGGCTAGTCGCGGCGCAGTAGGCCGCGGAGTCGGTGCCACCAGCGACGCGTCGAGGGTGCCTCGGGCTCGATCGGGAGCGGCGGAGGGGTGCCACCGAAGGCAGGGCACAGTGCCTGGTGGGAGCACCAATCGCAGATCTTGCCCGGGCTGGGTTGGTAGTCACCCGTCTCACGCGCCAATCGAATCGCCGCCCAGAGGGCGTCGATCTTGCGCTCCGCCGCCAGGAGGTCGGCCTCGTCGGGTTCGTAGGAGACGATGACCGCGTTGCCGAGGTAGATCAACTGCAGGAGCCGAGGGATGACACCCCGGCTGCGCCAGATCATCAGCGCATAGAAGCGCAGTTGGAACAGGGCCCGCGCCTCGAACCCGGCCGCGGGAGCCTTGCCGGTCTTGTAGTCGACCACCCGCAGGGCCCCGTCGGGAG
>JBFIDC010000211.1:0-6119 GCA_041581495.1 Nocardioides sp.
GCGAGCTGATGTTGTTCAACATCAGGAGCGTGCCGCGTGGCCCGAAGAACGTCCAAGTCCCGTCCTCTGCCCTACATCCGTCACAAGCGGTGGGGGACGGCGTACACCTACGTGCGAGATCCACAGGGGAAGCGGCGGTGGCGAAGTTGTTGCCGCCGCTGAACACGGTGGTCAGAGAACGCTCGCCCGCCGACTCAGCCTGCGCTGCCGAGGCCGCGGCGCCTTCGATCACGACGACACTGAGGCCGAGAACCAAGGCGGTGGCCAACCCTGGTGTCAGCCGCCGCCACCAACGTTCTCTGGTCGATCCCGGTATTCCATGGCGATGTGGTGCGGTGCTGTGTCGACTCATGTGGGCGGTGGTTCCTTCCCCGTGGAGGTCGGGCGAAGGCCGGACCGGATCCGGATCGTCGCACGCGACGAGCGCTATCCAGGACTCATCCGACCTCCGACACCCCCGGGCTTTCCGGAGTAGTCAACGACCGCGGTCAGGACGCGACCCAGCCACGGCGGTGCTTGGATGACGACGTGACCGAGATCCGCGACCTCACCGATGACGAAGCGCGAGCCGCACTGGTCCTGAAGTGGGGCGAGACCGAACCCGGCGTCATCCCGGCCTGGGTGGCCGAGATGGACTACGCGGTCGCCGACCCGATCCTCGACGCGTTGCGAGCCGCCGTGGATCGCGGCGAGCTCGGATACCCGGCGTTCCCCGACGACGGGGGCCAACTCGGGAAGGCGTACGCCGGGTTCGCCGCCGACCAGTTCGGGTGGCAGGTGCCTGCCGATCGTGTCCTGCCGACAGCAGACGTCACCGTCGGCGTCCGGGTGGCTCTGGACGTGCTGAGCGAGCCGGGGCCGCTGGTCCTCCCGGTTCCGTCCTACGACCCGCAGCACGGCTTGGCCCAGCTCACCGGCAGGGAGCAGTGGGACCTCCCCGTCGATCCGGACGGCGACGACTACGCGCTGGACCTCGACGCGCTCGATGACCTGTTTGCTCGAGGTGCGCGCACCCTGCTGCTGACCCAGCCGCACAACCCCTGCGGTCACGTCCACACCCGTGCCGAACTCGAAGGGATCCGCGATGTCGTGGTGCGGCACGGCGGCCGGGTGATCAGCGACGAGATCCACGGTCCGCTGGTGCTCCCGGGTGCCGAGCACGTGCCCTACCTGTCTCTCGACGGCACCGCCGACCACGCAGTGGCGGTGGTGGCTGCCTCCAAGGCCTTCAACATCCCGGGCCTCAAGTGCGCCCAGATCATCACCGGGGACGAGGCCACCACCCAGCGACTGCTCGAGATCCCGATGGCACAGAACGACTCGTGGGGATCGCTCGGGGTGGTCGGCGCCATCGCCGCCTACACCCAGGGCGGTCCCTGGCTCGCCGCGCTCATCGAGCGTCTCGACCAACAGCGTTCACTGCTGGCCACGCTGCTCGCCGAGCACCTTCCCGCCGCGCGGATGCGTCGCTTGGAGGCGACCTACCTCGCCTGGCTCGACCTGCGCGCCTACGGGCACGACAACCCGGCCGAGATCATCCGCGCCGGTGGCGTACGGGTCTCGCCGGGCCAGGCCTACTGGCCGACGCTGCCCGGACACGTGCGTCTCAACATCGCGACCTCGCCGGCGCGCCTGACCGAGATCGTGCGCCGGATGGGCCGCGCGCTGGGCTGACCGCGCCGCCTCAGGCCTCGGCGATCGACGCCGGCGCCTCCAACCGGGGCTCCACCATCATCACCGGGCAACTGGCCTCGCGCAGCACCTGATGGATCACCGGCCCGAGGTGGGATCCCACGGGAAGCATCGGGTCGCGCCGACCCAGGACCAGCAGCGACGAGCGCTGCGACTCCTCGACCAGGACGTCGCCGGGACGACCCCAGCGCACCTGATAGGTGACCGGGATCTTCTCACCCAACGAGGCCGGCAAGGCGGCGTCGGCGAGCAGATCGCGCTCGGCACCCTCCAGGAAGTCCTGGTGGTTCTCCTCGTGCCGCATCAGTTCTTGGAAGGCCGCCGCCAGGTAGGCCGCCCGCAGCACGACCACCGCGTTGTCGGTCGCCGCAGCAAGGCCCAGCGCCGTCCAGATCTCGGCGGTGGCGCGCGTGGAGTCCTCGACGCCCACCGTGATGGGCAACTTCAGGTGCTTGGGGTGCCAGCCGACCGGCACCGAGACCACCGGGGCGTGGGCGCGCGCCGCGACTCCGGCGGTGACCGATCCGAGTCGGAACGGGCCCACCCCGGACTCCGGGTCGTGTTCGAGCACGAGCATCTGGGTGTGTTTGCTGACGTCGAGCAGGGCTCCGGTCGCCCCACCGAAGAGCAACTGTCCGGTGACCTTGACCTCGGGTGGCGCGCTGTCGCGGACCTGCCGTTCGGCACGGCTGAGGGCGGTCTGTGCCTGGACCGAGAGTGCGTGCGCGGCCGTCGCGTCGTACCACGCGCCCGCGGCGGTCGGCATCAGCGCACCGACGTGGACCACGACCACGCTGAGTCCGAGGTTCTTGGCATAGTCGACGGCGAACTCGACGGTGCCGCTGGACAACTGCCCCGAAGAGCCGACGGCGACCACCAGTGTCTGTTCGCGTTCAACGGTGCTCATCTGGGTCCTCCTCCTCATGGGAACCGGCCGGTGGTTCCCCCTCCAGGGTGTGCCGTGGACCCGTGCTTGGGCAGGGGACCGGGGTCACCAGTGTTGGGACCAAAGTCCGTTCCGAGGGGTGATCGCGGCCGGCCGGGCGCCCTGAGAGCGGTTCAGGACTCCATGAGGCGGCTCAGGCGCAGTCCCGGCCAGGTCCGGGAAGCACGCTCGATGAGCGCGTCGAGATCGGTCTCCCACGTGTGACCGGTGGCCACGCGGCGCAGACAGTAGCCCAGGCCGTGGGTGCGGTAGGTGGTGCCGCCGGCGTCTCGGATCGCGCCGATCAGTTGGGCGTCGACGTGCCGGCGTACGGAGCGGAAGCCGCCGACCTCACGCAGCATCTGGCGCTCGACGAGCATGGTGCCGCCGGCCACGAACTGGCGGTAGACCTCGTTCGGCTGATCCAACCGCAACGTCAGGTCGCGTTCTTCGAGGTAGTACCAGTCGTCGGGGGTGCCGACCAGTTCGGCCCCGCTGTAGTCGCGCGCGCGCAGCAGATCGCGGACGAAGTCGGGCGAGTAGAAGTCGTCGTCGTCCATCTTGAGCACGACGTCGCCGCCGGCGGCATCGGCGGCCGCGTTGAGAACCTCGCCGAACAGCGCCTCGGAAGCGGCCGGGACGATCTGGAACGGGAGCCCGCCGAGCAGGTCGGCGACCTCGCCCGCGTCGGCCTCGAAACCGTGCGGCGCCAGGATCAACTCGAGTGACTCGACCCCTCGCTGCCGTCCGATCTGGCCGAGCGCATGCGCGAGCATGTCGGGTCGCCGAGTCGCCATCACCACCGAGACCGCGGCTTGATGGTGCACTCGGACGCCGGTGATCTCGCCGAGACGCCGACGCCAGGCCACCGTGCTCAAGTGATCGAACGCCGCCCGCCTGAGCACGATGCTGTGCTCCTCACGAGCCAGGTCGTCGGCCAGATCCACCGGTGTCGTGATCGCCTCGGCCACCGCCGGCCCCAGCAGGGCGACCACGGACGCCGGCAGCGTCTCGGCGACCAGTGGAACCCCGGCCATCGCAAGCGCACCGGCCACCCCCGCCACCACGTCTTCGGGCAGCCCGTCGGCATCGACTCTCACCGCACGGTGCGGGCGCATCGTTCGCACCAGCGACTCCATGCCGACCTTCGAGGCCAGCGCCTCGCTCAGCGGAACGACAGGCGACTCGGCCTTGGTGAGAAAGCCCGTGGGGTTGAGGACCCGTTCGTCATAGGGACCCACGCCCATCGGGCGGTTGTCGCGCGTGATCGCGTAGGGGTGCCGCCCGGTCACCGGTGGCTCTCCCTCGCCCCAGGTCGTCTGCCAGTCCGCGACCACGACGTCGGCCGGCACGTCGCGTCGCTCGTTCTCCCCGAACTCGTGGATGACGATGCCGCGCTGCCCCACCCGGTCCGGCCACACCGACTGGCGGGCCAGTTCGCCGACGACCACGTGGACCGGCAGGGGTGCGGCGAAGCGCAGGATGCACAGCCACCCACCGTCGACCGCCCGCGACCTGATGACCTGCAGGGCCGGCCACTCGGGCCGTGGGGTCAGTGAGATGGCGGCCGCCGCCTCGTCCATCCAGATGGCCAGCGCCGCGGTGCGCACGCCACCGGAGACGGGGAAGGCGCGCAACTCGAGGCGGTCCTCGACCAGCACCGCCACGCGGTCGTAGCGGCCCGGTTCGCCACCGGGTGCTCCCGCCCAGATGGTCAACTGCGACTCGGGCGCCTCGGCCAAGAACGCCTCGAGCGCCGGCCGACTTCCGGAGTAGGCGCGCATCAGGTCTCCATGGAGTCGGGTCGCTTCACCAGCGGGCGCGGCGCCTGAGCCATCCAGGTGCCGGTCACGTAGTCGATCACGTGCACACCTGGCGGCGACTCGACCCGGACCAAGCCCTCGATCTCCTCGCCTCGTCCCTGCGACAGTGCCCGGTAGACCTCGAGTTCACGGGCCTTGCGAGGTGTGCGGACGGCGTCGAAGTCGGTCGTGCTCCAGTGCGCGAACTCATCCTGATCGAGCCACTTCAACTCCACGCACATGCCTTCAGGGGTCACCACCCGTTCGGAGGTCGGCGGGAACTCCCGCACCTCCCACTCGAAGGCCTTCACGAAGGTGAACTCCGGACCCATCGGATAGATCCAAGGTTCGAGGAAGCGGAAGCCGAGATCCAGCCAGGCCACCGAGTCGCTCTCGATCGACATGGGATGCCGCGGGATCGCGACCACAGCGCCCGACCCGCGCAACTGCCACGAGAGGTCCTTGAGAAGAGCCACGCCCTCGCGGGTCAGCACCATGTCGCCGTCCCACTTCATGGAGTAGGCCGTGCGCACCTGCGCGAAGGACCAGTTGTAGAAGTAGGTCAGGGAATGCACCGAGTCCGGGGCGGTGTGCAGGTGCTCCTCGCCGGCCCGGGCCACCCGGAAGGGGTAGGAGGTGAGCGTGAAGCGGTCGGTGACGCCCAGTCGCTCGGCAACCTCCGCCGCCACCTCGGCCGTCCCGTCCGTGGAGCCGTTGTCGACAAGCACGACATGCTGAACGGCTTCGAACATCGGGGGCAGCACCCACGGCAGGTTGCGCGCCTCGTCGCGGACCCGGAACACACAGGTCAGACCAGGTGTGAGCGGGCCGCGCTCCCACGGCCAGGTGATGTCGTAGTCGGTGTGCCCTTCGCTGTTGCGCAGTGAGGGACCCGCCGGGTCAACCATCGGCTCGGGGCCGGCCGAGTAGTCGCTTGAGGCCACGGGCTTCGCCAGCGGCATCCGCGTCGCCGACCGCACCCGCGGCGAGGGCACCCTCGCGCCTGGCGGCGTCGGTGCTCGAGGCGGTGAGGCCCTCGGCCTCCTCGTACATTGCGAGGTAGGCCTCACGCAGATCATCGAGCGCGGCCCGCACCTGGGGCGTGTCGCCGTCGACGTCGGCGAGTTTGGACAGTTCCCGCCAGCTCTCCTCCGCGATCTCCTTGAGACGCGCCGGCACCGGCACGTCGGCCCAGGTGTGCTGGCTCCTGCGCAGATCCGGGTCGACGAACTGGTGCACCTTGCGCATGCTGTTGGCCGAGGCTTCGGTCACCGCCCGCAGGTCGAACTCGGTCCCGATCCGGAAGACCGGGATCGTCCAGTCCCGCAGCAGATCCTCGTAGCGCACGAACCCGCGTAGCGAGCCCCGGGTCCCCAACTCGGTGTGGAGCATCGCGTTGATCCAGGATGCGGTCCGCGCCGCGGGCCGGTCCTTGCCTCCGACGACTTCGGGGGCGGGTCGCAGCGCCGTCAGGTAGGCCGGCGTCGCATCACAGCGCATCGCCACGCCGTTCCACAGCCCCAGGAACCACGACAACCGCGGGTCCTTGATCACGAGTTCGGGCTCGTCCTCTTCATCGGGCAACGGCGTGAACCGCGGACCCAGCCAGTCGGTGATCCGAGTGCGCAGCATGCCGTTGGCGCCGAGTTTGCCGGTCTCGAACCACGCAGCGGGGCGTGCGTCGTCGGGTGCCACGTTGA
>JBFIDC010000212.1:0-6107 GCA_041581495.1 Nocardioides sp.
CCGGGGCTTGTTGAGCACCAGGTAGACGTTCGGCGAGACCGGCGGCAACCGCTTGCCGCCGACGCGGATCACCGCGACGCTCGGATCGACCTTGGTGCCGAGTCGGGTGACGATCTCTCCGTCCACCTCGACCTCGCCGGCCAGCATCAGCTCCTCGCACTTGCGCCGCGACGCCACTCCGGAGGTGGCCAGCAGTTTCTGAAGCCGAATCAGCCCCTCGTCGTCGGTCTCGATCACGGGGCTCACGCTGGTTCTGCCGCGGCCTCGGGGGCGGCAGGCTCGTGGGCGTCCGCCGGGACCTCGGGGGCCGCCGAAGCGCTGTCCGGGTGCTCCATGTCCTCGAAGTCGGTGAGGTCGGGCAGGTAGGGCGCCAACTCGGGGAGTTCGTCGATCGAGGTGACACCGATCCGCTCGAGGAAGTAGCTCGAGGTGCGAAACAGCGTCGCCCCCGAGGTCTCGTCCTGGCCGGCCTCCTGCACCAGACCGCGGGTGAGCAGGGTTCGCATCACGCCGTCCACGTTCACGCCGCGGATCGCCGAGACACGGGCACGCGAGACCGGCTGCTTGTAGGCCACGACGGCCAGGGTCTCCAGCGCCGCCTGGGTGAGCCTGGCCTGTTGCCCCTCGAGGACGAAGCCCTCCACGACGGAGGCGAACTCCTCGCGGGTGTAGTAGCGCCAGCCGCCGGCCACGTTGCGCAGTTCGAAGCCGCGCCCCTGCTCGTCGTACTCCGCGGTGAGCGCGGTCAGCGCGGCGGTCACTTCATCGACGGGGTAGCCGACCGCGGTCGCCAGGGCCGTCGCGTCCAGGGGTTCGTCGGCGACCATGAGCACCGCCTCCAGTGCGGGGGCTAGTTCGGTCACCGCCACGGCCAACATCTCTTCGGTCATCACGCGTCCTCGTCGTTCGAGTGGTCTTGGGGGCTCTGGTCGCCATCGGCAGGCGGTTCCTCGGGTGCAGCAGGCTCCGGGGGCGCACCCTCGAACTCGTCGTGGACCAGGTCTTCGGCGACGACGTCGTCCGCACCGGTCCAGCGCACGGTCAGCTCTCCGAGCGGAGAGACCTGATCGAAGGCCACCGCGCCCTCGCGGAACAACTCCAGCAGCGACAAGAACCGGGCCACGGTCGTCAGGGTGTCGGGTGAGTCACCGCACAGCGCCCGGAACGTCATCGCGCCGTTGCGGCGCAGGCGGTCGACGACCACCGCTGCCTGCTCCCGGACGCTGACCCGCGAGGCGTGGATGTGATGAAGGGCGACCTCGGCGTCCGGTTTGGGTTCCAGCGCCTTGGCGGCGAGCTCGGCGAACTGCTCCAGACCGATGCCGATCAGCACCTCGGGAAGCAGATTCGCGAACCGCTCCTCCAGCCCGACCGCACGCGGGTGACGCAGCGACTCCCCCGCGAGTTTGACCTCGAGCACCGCGGCGACCTGCTTGAACGCGCGGTATTGGAGGAGCCGCGCGAACAGCAGATCCCGGGCTTCGAGCAGCGCGAGGTCCTCCTCGTCCTCGACATCGCCCTGCGGGAGCAGTCGGGCGGCCTTCAGGTCGAGCAGGGTGGCCGCGACCAGCAGGAAGGAGGAGGTCTGATCCAGATCCCACTCCGGGCCGCCGGCTTTGACGTGGGCGATGAACTCGTCGGTCACCCTCGAGAGGGCGACCTCGGTGATGTCGAGTTTGTGCTTCGAGATCAGGCTGAGCAGGAGGTCGAACGGTCCCTCGAAGTTGTCGAGCCGCAAAGCGAAGACCGAGCCATCCTCACCGGATGCGACGCTCGGGTCGCCGGCCTGCGGGTCGGCGATCTCGGGAGCAGTGACGGTCATTCCTCGCGCAACCGGTGCACCAGGGCACTCTCGGCACCCTGCGCCTCGAGTTCTGCGAGCACCAGCGAGACCGCCTCGCGCACCAGTCGCCCACGGTCGACCGCGAGCCCGTGCTTGCTGCGCAGGTCGAGTCGCGCGTGCTCGATGTCGAGGAGTTCCTGGGAGGTGACGTAGACGGTGACCTTCTCGTCGTGCTTGACCCGACCGCTGGGTCGCGTGCTCATCGAGGCAGCGGGTTCGGCGCTCGGTGCCGGGTCGGGAACCGCCCTGACCGAGCGTTTGTTGCCGCCGTCGTCCGGTTGACCCTCGGTGGGTCGGAACAGGTCGTCGGCAGAGGGGAGGTTCACCCGTCGAGACACCGTGCCAACACCTCCTTGGCCAACTGGCGGTAGGACTCGGCGCCCGCGGATGCCGAGGCATAGGTGGTGATGGGCTCACCGGCCACGGTGGAGTCCGAGAACTTGACGGTGCGTCGGATGACGGTGTGGAAGACCGTGTCACCCCAGGCCTCCACCAGTCGCTGCATCACCTCGCGGCTGTGCAAGGTGCGCCCGTCGAACATGGTTCCGAGGATTCCGTCGATCTCGAGGTCGGGGTTCAACCGTTCGCGGACCTTGTCGATGGTCGTCTTGAGCAGCGCGACCCCGCGCAGCGCGAAGTACTCGCACTCCAGGGGCACGATCACCCCGGCCGAGGCGGTCAGCGCGTTGACCGTGAGCAGGCCGAGCGAGGGCTGACAGTCGATCAGGATCACGTCGTACTCGTCCATGGCCTCGGCCAGGGCACGCTGGAGCGTCTGCTCCCGGCCGACTTCGTGGACCAACTGAACCTCGGCCGCGGCCAGGTCGATGTTGGAAGGCAGCAGATCCATGCCCGGCACCCCGGTCGGGACCACGACGTCCTTGATCGAGACGTCGTTTTGCATCAGCAGGTTGTAGACCGTCAGGTCCATCTCGTGCGGGTTGAGCCCCAAGCCCACCGAGAGCGAGCCTTGCGGGTCGAAGTCGACGAGCAGCACCTTGCGGCCGTACTCGACGAGCGAGGCACCCAGGTTGATCGTGGTCGTGGTCTTGCCGACGCCGCCCTTCTGGTTGCACATCGACACCACGCGGGCGTTGCCGTGCACCGTCACCGGCTTGGGCTCGGGGAGCACGGGCATGGGGCGTCCGGTCGGGCCGAGCGCCTGCGGCTCCGAGGTGGGCTCGCTGGGGTCATCGATGACCTCGGAGGTGGGCTCGTCGAGGATGGCGAGTTCCTCGGCCGGCGTGGTTGTTGGCTGCTCGCGTCGCTGGAATGGCAGGTGCACGGCGTCTCCTTGGTCGGGGACCGGCGGTCGGACCTGCGGCGGCATGTCAGGGGCGCTGGAGCCGCCACCCCCCGGGAAGTGCATGCCTTCGCTCATCAATGGTCCTTCCGGAATCCGGCGGTGACGTTGCTGTCACTTCGCACCGTAATTGTCGACACGGCGACTTTGGTGTCGCCGCGCGGGAGGACTGTAGGCGCGTCCTGATCCTCCCCACAACAGCGCCCCCGTCGAACCCAGGGACGGACCGAAATCTGTGCACTCGATGTGGAACCGCGCAGGCGGGGGTTGCACACCCGGGGCCGGCGCTGTGGAGCAAGTTGTGGAGGAGAGACGGTGTCGGGACGGACCCGGCTAGCCGCCCAAACGGTGCATTCCGGTGGCCATCACGACAGCCTCGCCCGCCTGATCGGAGGCGTCCAGATCCACCACGCAATCGATGACCCAGTCGTGGTTGCCCTCGGGGTCCTCGAGGGTCTGGCGCACCTTCCACTGCCGGCCCGCGGCGGTGAGGGCGAACAGCGAGGGGCCACGTGCGTCGCCGCTGAGCCCGATCTCGGTGTGTTCGGTGTAGTAGGCCTCGAGAGCCTCGTCCCAGGCGGTGCGGGTCATCTCGACAGGGTGTGGAGGGGCGGCGAGGGCACCCGCCGCAGCCTCGAGCGCGACGAGTCCGTCGAGGTCGTCGCGGGCGGCGAGGTCGACCCGTCGCCATACGGCGTTGCGCACCATGACCTCGAACGCCCGGCCCGAGGCCGACAGTGGCCGAGGCGGGGGCGGCGGCTCGTGTCCGAGGCGGTGGGCGTCCGCGTGAGCGGGGTCGGTCAGGGACTCCCACTCATCGAGCAGCGAGGAGTCGGTTTGGCGGATCGTCTCCCCGAGCCACTCGACGAGTTCGTCCAACATCGGCGGCCGGTGGCGTTCGGGCACCGTTTGCCGCAGCGTGCGATAGGCGTCGGTCAGATAGCGCAGGACGAGACCTTCGGAGCGAGCGAGTTGATAGCGCGAGATCAGGTCGCTGAATCCCATGCCCTGCTCCCACATCTCGCGGATCACCGACTTGGGTTCGAGTCCCTCGGGATCCAGCCAGGGGTGGCTCTGCCGGTAGATCTCATAGGTGGCCTCGAGCAGTTCGGCCAACGGTTGCGGCCAGGTGACGTCCTCGACCAGTCGCATCCGCTCGTCGTAGTCGACGCCGTCGGCCTTCAGACGCCCGATCGCCTCGCCTCGGGCAGCGTGGCGCTGGGCGAACAACAGCGGACGGGGTGGCTCCAAGATCGCCTCGACGACCGAGAGGACGTCGAGGGCGTAGGTCTCGGCCTCGGGGTCGAGGACGTCGAATGCGGCCAGGGCGAAGTGCGCGAGTTCTTGGTTGAGGGCGAAGTCGTCGGGCAGGTCGACGGTCAGGACGTAGCGACGGCCATGGGCATCGACCTCCGGCAACCGGGTCAGGGTGTTCGAGCGCACCAGCGATCTCGCCAAGCGCAGGGCTCGGCGCGCCAGCCGCCGCTGCTCCTTGGGATCGGAGTGATTCTCGGTGAGCAGTCGCCGCAGCACCGGGAAGGCGTCCTCCTCGCGGGAGAGGACGTTGACGAGCATCGCGTTGTCGACCTTCATCCGCGAGACCAGCGGCTCGGGAACACCTGCGACGAGTTTGTCGAAGGTCTGCTCGGTCCACACCACCGTGCCGTCCGGTGGCTTCTTGAGTTGCGGTTTGGAGCGCTTCTTGGCCAACTTCTCGGCGCTCAGCGCCGCGTTCTTGGCTGCCGACTTGGCCTTGGCTCGTTCGTTCTCGATCACGTGCTCCGGTGCCTGCACCACGACGTTGCCGGAGGTGTCGAAACCCGCCCTCCCCGCACGGCCGGCGATCTGGAGGAACTCCCTGGTCCGCAGGATCCGCTGCTTTCGCCCGTCGAACTTGGCCAGCCCGGTGAACAGCACCGTCCGGATGGGCACGTTGATCCCGACGCCGAGGGTGTCGGTGCCACAGATGACCGTGAGCAATCCGGCTTGGGCCAACTGCTCGACCAACCGGCGGTAGCGCGGCAACATCCCCGCGTGGTGGACCCCGATGCCCTTCTTGAGCAGCTTCTGCAAGGTCTTGCCGAACCCGGTGGTGAACCGGAAGCCGATGAGCCGTTCGGCCAGTTCCGGTCCGGGCTTGGGGAGGTAGGCGGCCGTGACCAGCCAAGAGGCGTGCTCGACGGCGGCAGCCTGGGTGAAGTGGACGACGTACACGGGGGCCTGATGGGTGGTGACCAACTCCTCCAACGTCTCGGCCAGCGGTGTGAGAGCCCAACTGAAGGTCAGCGGCACCGGACGCTCGGCTTCGGTCACCAGGGCGGTCTCCCGGCCCGTTCGGCGGGTGAGGTCGCCGGCCAACTCACTGAGGTCGCCCAGGGTGGCCGACATCAGGACGAACTGGGCGTGCGGCAACTCGAGCAGCGGCACCTGCCAGGCCCAACCGCGGTCGGGCTCGGCGTAGAAGTGGAATTCGTCCATCACCACGAGCCCGACGTCAGCGCCTGGGCCCTCGCGCAGGACGATGTTGGCCAGGATCTCCGCGGTGCAGCAGATCACCGGCGCATCGGCGTTGACCGCGGCATCGCCGGTCAACATCCCGACGTCGTCGGTGCCGAAGACCTCGCATAGTTCGAAGAACTTCTCACTGACCAGCGCCTTGATCGGGGCGGTGTAGTACGTCACCTGGTCGCGCGCCAGCGCTGCCGCGTGAGCCGCCACCGCGACCAGGGACTTCCCCGACCCCGTCGGCGTCGCCAGCACCACGTTGGCCCCGCCGAGCAGCTCGATGATCGCCTCGTCCTGATGCGGATACAACTCGAGTCCGCGGCCCGCCGCCCACTCCACCACCGCGACGTACACCTCGTCGGGGCTGGCTCCGGGGGTGATGTTGAGGCTGGTCATGGGAGGGGTCCGCTCTCGATGAGTTTCACCGGGTACCCGGTGAAACTCACGCTCCCCTGC
>JBFIDC010000213.1:0-5936 GCA_041581495.1 Nocardioides sp.
ATGCATCACCCAGATTCTCGATCCCGCCAGCCTCGTACTTGGCCAACCAGTTGTGCACCGTTTGTCGCGACACCCCGAACCGGGCCGCCACATCGGTGACTGTCTCGCCGTCGCTGATCACCGCCAGCACCGCCTGATACCGCTGCTCCGTCACACTCAACTCCCGCATACCTCAGGAGTGTCAAAGATCAGCCGAAGTAGGTGTCAAGCATCAGCCGGAACACCGTCAAGCCTCACCCGAAGCCCGAACGTCAAGCATCAGGCGAAGGCATACATGTGGCTGGTGGGGCGGGTGGGGCTCGAACCCACGACCCAAGGATTATGAGTCCTCTGCTCTAACCGACTGAGCTACCGCCCCAACGGCCGCACTCTAACCGGGCACCCGGGGCGACTGGTCGGGCGAGTCTGTCACTTGTCAGGCGTTACAACCCCTGACAAGTGACAGTTTCCCCGGCTGACCGGGGAAACCGACCGCCTCCGCAACCTCCCCGCAAATGACTGATGCGGGACGTCAGGGGCGGGGGGATGCTCCTATCGACGTCCCGCATCGGGGTGTCAAACAAGCGTTGCTCAGACGCTTGCCGGGAACATGTCACCACCGAACCATGCGTACCACCAAGCACAAACGCCGATGGTGGCCGTTAGATGCCTGGGGTGCTCCCAGGTCGGGTCACTCCTCCTGACCCAGATGGGCCATGCGCTCACCCTGGGGTGCATTTCGCGTGCGTCCCACACAGCAACAGATCAGCGGCCAGACGGCGACTCGGCCACGACACAACGCAGGCCCAACACGTGCCCGGCACGGGCCTGGCATGGACCTGTCACAGGCACGGCAACGAGATGGCTCCCCCGGTTGGATTCGAACCAACGACCCTTCGATTAACAGTCGAATGCTCTGCCAGTTGAGCTACGGGGGATCGGCGCTGAACCTTAGCAAGGGGCGAGGGCGGTGCTGAAATCAGCACCCCTCCTGCGTGGTCAGGACTGACCGACGTCGGCCCGAGCAGCGGCCAGCGCGGCCTCGGCGACCCGCATCACGGCGGGATCATCGGGGTCGATGCCGGCATCGAACTCGAAGAACCAGGTCAGCTCACGAGGCCCGGTCGCGGCTCGGCGAGCGATCACGCGCACGCCCCGGCCATCGCGGACCGCGACGTGTCGTTGCAGCACCACGCTCGCGCTGACCCGCTCCCTGACCAACTGCAACAACTTGTCGGGCTCGGGCAACGAAACCGTGTGCTCGAGGCGGGGTTGCCCCCAGGTGCCGACCTCACGGACCCGCAGCCGCAGCGCCTCCTGGTCCCAGTCCGCGGCCTCGATCCGCTCCCACGGCAGGCGTACGAGGCCGGCCGCCGAGGGCACATAGAGCGCCTCGCGGGTGCCGAGGACCGAACCCGCATCGCTGCGCGCACTCGCCAGGACCGCTTCGCCCGCAGCGACGCCGGCAGCAACACCCGCAGCGACGCCCGAACCTGGCCCAGCCGCGCTACGGCGAGCCCACCTCACGTGCTCCCCACAATCCGGTCGCGCAGGGCCCGGCGATAGCCCTCGAGGGCCGCCAGTTCGCCATAGATGCGGTTGTAGGCCTCTGCCTCCTTGATCGGGTCCATCCGCTGCACCTTCGACTTCAAGGCCGCGATCCGGCGCAGGGCGGTGAGTTCCAACAACCGCACGACGTACTGCATGACGTAGGAGGCGTCGGGTTCCTTGCCCGTCGGGAGGGCCTCGAGGGTCAGCGCGCTCACCGTCGAGGCCAGGGCCGGGTCACCCTGGGCCGCGTCGCGCAGCTTGCCCGACCACCCGGGGTCGCTGGCCCCGGCGACGGGGCCGCCCGCCGCGGCCACGAGTTCCCACACGGCGCGATAGGTCGGGTGGGTGAAGTCCTCGGGGCCGACCTCGGCGGTGGTGCGGCCGATGACGATCGGGTGCTGGATGACGAGTTTGAGGGTTTCGCGCTCGATCGAGAACCTCGGATCACGCGGATCCGGTGGCGCGTTGCGCACCCGCGGGGCAGGCGCCTCGGGTGGCGGAGCCTGGGACGAGGAGGACTTCGGCGACCGGGAGCCGGCACGCCTGACCTCGGCCAAGACGACGTTGGTGTCGACCTCGAAGCCGATCATCCGCGAGATCTCCTGCGCGAACTGGGTGACCTTGGACTGATCGCGGATCGAGGCCACCAGTCCAGCGCTCTCACGCAGCGCATCCACGCGCCCGTCGGCACGGTCGAGGTCGTACTTGCTGACGATGTTGGTCAGCACGAAGCGGTAGAGGGGCACCCGGCGCGCCACGAGCTCGCGGACCGCGGCGTCTCCGTGCTTGATCCTCAGGTCGCAGGGGTCCAGGCCGTCGGGTTCGACCGCGACATAGGTCTGCGAGACGAAGTTCTGATCGCCCGCGAACGCCTTGAGCGCCGCAGCCTGCCCGGCGGCGTCGCCGTCGAAGGTGAAGATCACCTCGCCGCGGAACTCCTCATGATCGGCCATGTGGCGCCGCAGGATCTTGGCGTGCTCGTCACCGAAGGCTGTTCCGCAGGAGGCCACGGCGGTGCCCACGCCGGCGAGGTGACAGGCCATCACGTCGGTGTAGCCCTCCACGACCACCGCCTGGGACGTGCGAGCCATCGCCTTGCGGGCCAGGTCGATGCCATAGAGCACCTTGCTCTTCTTGTAGAGCGACGTTTCGGGGGTGTTGAGGTACTTCGCGTCGATCCGGTCGTCGTCGAAGATCCGGCGCGCACCGAAGCCGATGGTCTCGCCCGAGGCCTCACGGATCGGCCACAGCAGCCGCCCGCGGAAGCGGTCGTAGCCTGAACTCCCGCTGCGCTGGCTCTGCGCGATCAACCCCGCGGCGATGAGTTCTTCCTCGGTGAACCCGCGTTGACGCAGATGGCGCAGCAGGTCCTCCCCGCCGCGCGGCGCGAACCCGAGACCGAACTGTTCGGCCGAGTCGCCGTCGAAGCCCCGCTCGGTGAGGAACTGGCGGGCTGTCGCGGCGGCGGGGGTCAGCAGTTGCTCGGCATAGAACTCCTGGGCGAGCCGGTTGGCCTCGATGAGCTTGCCCCGCCCGGGGCCGCGTGGGCGGTCGTCGCGCTCACCCCCCTCTTCGCGTTTGAGAACCACGCCGTACTTCTCGGCGAGTCGCTCGACCGACTCGACGAAGGTCAGGCCGTCGATCTTCTGCAGGAACGAGATGACGTCGCCGCCCTCTTGGCACCCGAAGCAGTGGAAGGTCTGGCGGGACGGCGAAACGTTGAAGGAGGGTGTCTTCTCATCGTGGAAAGGACACAGACCCTTCTGTGAACCACCACCCGCGTTGCGCAGCGCGACGTACTGACCCACCACGTCGTCGATCCGAGCCTTCTCACGGACCTCAGCGATGCTCTCGTCGCGGATCCGGCCAACCATGTGGCGATCCTATGCGCGACCTAGTACAGCCCGGACATGATGTTCACAGGCTCCTCGCCCAGGGCGTATCTGTGCAGCTGGTCGCGGACCAGCCGATAGGCGCGGGGCCACATCGCGCTGCTCGCTCCACCCACATGCGGTGAGATCAACAACCCTGGGGCACCCCACAGGGGATCGTCCGACGGAAGTGGCTCAGGATCGACCACATCGACGGCCGCCGTGATCCGCCCGGACTCGAGCGCGACGATCAGATCGGCGTTGACCACGACCGGGCCGCGCGCGACGTTGACCAGCAGCGCACCGTCCTTCATCAGGGCCAAGAAGGCCGCGTCCACCAGGCCACGGGTCTCATCGGTCAGGGGCATCGCCAGCACGACCACGTCCGCCCCCGGAAGCAGCGAGGGCAGGTCGTCGAGTCCGTGCACACCCTCGCGGGCGGTCCGCGCCACCCGCACGACCTCGGTCTCGAAGGGCACCAGTCGGCGTTCGATCGCCTCCCCCACTGCGCCGTAGCCGACGATGAGGACGCGCCGATCGGCCAGCGCGGGTCGCCGCTGCGGCTGCCACTGCCGCTGGTCCTGACGGCGTACGAACTCGGGAATCCCACGCAACGACGCCAGGATCAGCGTGAGCGTGAGTTCGGCGGTGGAGGCATCGTGGATCCCCCGGCCGTTGCACAGCATCACTCCCTGCGGCACCTGCGGCCTGATGTTGTCGACTCCGGCGGTGAGGGTCTGGACCATCCGCAGGGACGTCATCTGCGGCAACACCTCGCTGACGCGCGCGTCGAGGAGGTACGGCGGCACATAGACCTCGACCTGCGTCACGGACTCCGGGATGTGTCGGGTGGGGTCGACCACCTCGTAGCGCAACGAGTCGGGCGGCCCCTGCCCGTCGGAGAGGACCAGTTCGCTCGGCTCGAAGGGCAGCCACACCAGCGGCGTGCTGCCGGCCCGGGGAACCGTCACCGGCACCACCTCTCGTGCCAGGCGACCGCACTCGGGTCGGTCAAGGATGCGACCTGGTCGATGACGACCCGCAGCCTGGCGGCGTCGTCCGGTGCGTCGTGCCAGTCGGTGGCGAACGATGCCTGCAGCGCGTCGGCGCCGCGATCGCTCAGTGCCGCGACCAATTCGGCCAGCACTTCACGCTGCCTGGTCATCAGGTCGAGGCGGTCCTGGGCCCTCATCACGTAGTGGGCGGCGATGCCCTTGAGCACCGCGATCTCGAGTCGGGTTCGCTCCGGCACGACGAGGTCGGCGTCGTATCTGACGAAAGGACCGGCACCCTGGGCAAACGTCGCGTGTTGGACGGCGCCACAGAAGCGGCCGATGAGGTCGCTGGTGAGGTTCTTGAGTGCGGCCATGGCCCCGCGGGTGCCGTCATAGCGCGTCGTGGGCCAACCATCGACGGTGCGCAGGTCGGCCAGCACCTCGTCGAGTCGGTCGTCGGTCGCGCTCGGGTCGTACCACTCGCGGACGGTCTGCCACACGGCCGCCGGGTCCAGGTCCGGGAGGTTGACGCGCCCGGCGACGATGCCGTCCTCGACATCGTGGACCGAATAGGCGACATCGTCGGAGAGATCCATGATCTGCGCCTCGAGGCACTGCCGCGTACCGCCGTGGTCGTGCGGTGCACCCTCGCGCAGCCACGTGAAGACGGGCACGTCGTCGGCATAGACGCCGAACTTGCTGATGGTCCGCGGAGAGCCGTCGGCGTGGACGGCGTCACCGTCACGCGGGGCATCGTGATGGTCACGGGGCCAGGGATACTTGGTGCAGGCATCGAGCGTGGCCCGCGTGAGGTTGAGTCCCACCGAGCGCCCCTGCGCGTCGAAGGTCTTGGCTTCCAGCCTGGTGAGGAGTCGCAGGGTCTGCGCGTTGCCCTCGAATCCCCCGCACACCTCGCTCAACTCGGCGAGGGCCCGCTCGCCGTTGTGACCGAACGGCGGATGCCCGAGGTCGTGGGCCAGCGCGGCGGTCTCGGCGATGTCGGGTTGGCTGCCCAGGGCTCGGGACAGGTCACGGGCGACCTGGGCCACCTCGAGGCTGTGGGTCAGCCGGTTGCGGACGAAGTCGTCGCTACCCGGCCCCACCACCTGCGTCTTGGCCGCGAGGCGACGGAACGACGCGGCATGCACGACCCGCGCCCGATCCCGCTCGAAGGCGGTGCGCTCGGGCGCCTCGACCCGCTTGGGCGGCTCGGGCACCAGTCGCTCACGCGCGTGGGCGTCGTAGCGCTCGTCGGTGTCCATCGGGGGCCACTCTAGGAGTGCGCACCCCCGCCTCGGTCAGAGGTTGATCAGAAGACCGAGACGTGCACGTGGTCGTAGTGG
Source organism: Nocardioides sp. (assembly GCA_041581495.1). GTDB lineage: Bacteria > Actinomycetota > Actinomycetes > Propionibacteriales > Nocardioidaceae > Nocardioides. Next base: position 5,740 of record JBFIDC010000213.1, read on the forward strand.
TTGGCGGTGGCCGAACCGCGGTTCGACATCCCGCGCCAGCCCTCGCCGCCACGCTCGACCGACCAGATCTTCTGGGAGAAGATGATGTAGGAGACGCCGAGCGCCGAGTAGTTGTCCCGGATGAAGTTCGCGACCTGCCAGCCGCGGGCCCCACTGACCATGATGTCCACAGCGCGACCGGTGCCGTGGTCGCCGCC
>JBFIDC010000214.1:0-5849 GCA_041581495.1 Nocardioides sp.
GATCCCGCTCGGCCGCTACGGCGAACCCGAGGAGTTCGGCCGAGCCGCAGCGTTCTTGCTCTCGCCGGCGGCATCCTTCATCACCGGCGCGATGCTCCCGGTTGACGGCGGGATGTTGCGCGCACTCTGAGTCCGCTTGAGTTCTCGAGCACCGCGCGGTCCCCGTTTGCGTTCGTCATAGGCGAGGTAGCCGAACCCGAACACGGCCAGAATGCCGAAGAACCACCACTGGAGTCCGTAGAAGAAGTGCGGCCCGTTGTTGAGTTCCGGCAGTTCAGCCGAGAGGAGCACCGCGGGCGGTTCGCCGTTCTCGTCACGCAACTGCAGGAAGCCGCCATAGACCTCGCGGCCGATGGCGGTGCCGATCGGACCGCTGGCGATGGCGCGGGTCGAGCCGTCGCTGACGGCGGTGCTGTCGCCGGTGGCATCGGCGCGAACCCAGCCGGTGATCGTGACCTGCCCTGACGGTGGGGTCGGCACGTCTCCGCGGTCCTTGCCGCTCGGCTCTGTCTCCAGCCACCCGCGGTCGACCAGCAACGCGGTGCCCGATGCGGTGACCAATGGCACCACCACATCGACCCCCGCGACCCCGTCGCGGGTGCGGTATCGGACCACGACGGTCTCGTCGGCGGCATAGGTGCCACTGGCCTCGACCAAGCGCCATTCGTCCGAGGAACCCACCGGGCGACCCACGGCCAGAACCTCGGCCACGGAGACCGGGTCGAGTCCCTCGTTGGTTCGCACGATGGTGTTGTCCGCCTTGCGGTCGGCGAGGCGGTCGAACTGCCACTGGCCCAGCCACGAGGTCCCGGCCACCAGGGCGATGACGGCGAGGGCAAATAGGGCCCACCGCCGACTCAGCAGGAAGGCCCACGTGCGCACCCAATGAGCCTACCGAGGCATCCAGTGGCCTCCACCTAGAGTGGGGTCATGGAACTGGGGGACAACTACGGTCGGGTGGCCACCGATCTGCGCGTGTCGCTGACCGACCGCTGCAATCTGCGTTGTTCCTACTGCATGCCTGAAGAGGGGCTCGACTGGCTCGAGAAGCAGACCCTGCTCACCGACGACGAGATCGTTCGGCTGATTCGAGTCGGCGTCGAGCAACTCGGCATCCGCGAGGTCAGGTTCACCGGCGGGGAGCCACTGCTTCGGCGTGGGCTGGTCGACATCGTGTCCCGGACCACCGCGTTGGTGCCCCGCCCTGAGGTGTCACTGACCACCAACGCACTCGGACTGTCGAAGCTCGCACGCCCGCTCGCCGAAGCGGGTCTCGACCGCGTCAACGTCAGCCTCGACACGGTCCGTCCCGAATCATTCGAGGAGATCACCCGACGCGACCGTTTCCACGACGTGGTCGAGGGTCTCGCCGCAGCCAAGGCGGCGGGCCTGGGCCCGGTCAAGGTCAACGCCGTGTTGCTGCGGGGTCTCAACGACGACCAGGCGCCCGAGCTGCTCACCTGGTGTCTGGAGCACGGCTACGACCTGCGATTCATCGAACAGATGCCCCTCGATGCCCAGCACGGCTGGGACCGCGCCGCAATGGTCACCGCCGAAGAGATCCTGGCGTCCTTGCAGACCCGCTTCGACCTGAGCCCGGCCGTTGAGCCGCGGGGCAGCGCGCCCGCCGAACTGTTCCTCGTCGACGCAGGGCCCGCGACCGTTGGCGTGATCGCATCGGTGACCCGCCCGTTCTGCGGCGACTGTGATCGGGTGCGACTGACCGCCGACGGCCAGGTGCGCAACTGTCTGTTCGCTCGCGAGGAATCGGATCTGCGCACCGCGTTGCGGGCCGGCGCCGACGACCAGGAGTTGGCGCAGCGATGGGTGCTGGCGATGCGCGGCAAGCTCCCCGGCCACGGGATCGATGACCCCACGTTCCTCCAGCCGGATCGCCCGATGTCCGCCATCGGTGGCTAGCGCCCGCTAGACCTCCAGGTCATCGGCGTAGGCCACGACGTCGCGCAGGAAGTTGCGGGCTCCGAGGAACTGCCCGAGCGACTCTCGGTGCTCCTCACAGGCGAGCCACACCTTGCGGCGCTCTGGAGTGTGCAACTTGGGGTTGTTCCACAGCAGCGCCCAGGTCGCCGGGTCGGCACAACCCTTGGCCGAACACACAGCGGCGGCATCTGGCCCGGTTTCACTCACGGGCGAGGCTCACGCAGACGAATTTAGGTGGTGCCGGACAACCACGGGGAGAGCCGACCGGCACCACGGCCTTCATCATACTCTGCGAGTGGGCACCGGAGTAGTCCGGCCCGCCCCAGGGTTCGGATTCAACGATGAGCGGGACCGCCGCCGAGTTCGCGGTGCTCGAGACCCTGATTGAGCAGCGCGAACCCCTCGCCGCGGGTGTTGGCGGCGTTGGCCATCACCACGGCGACGTAGGGCAGGACGAGGGCTCCCACGATCAGGATCGGCCACAGCCAGGCGATGCCCGCCAGCGAGGCGATGATGGCGCCCACGAAGCACAGCGACCGCAGACTCATCGACAGCAGGTATCGGCGCTGGCGCACGGCGATGTCAGCGTTGCGGTTCTCGGCTGCGGTGGTGATGCGGACCGCCTCGTCATTCCTACGGTCCTTGGACATGCGGTCCAGTCTACGTCGCGGGTCTGTGCCTCACCGGTGGCACTACTGTGCAGCCATGAGCAATCGCACCTACCGAGTCACCGAGATCGTCGGCACCTCACCTGTTGGCCTCGAGCAAGCGATCCGCAACGGCATCGAGCGGGCGAGCAAGACCCTGCGTCACTGTGATTGGTTCGAGGTGACCGAGATCCGCGGCCAGATCAAGGACGGCGGCGTCGAGCACTTCCAGGTCGGCGTCAAGATCGGGTTCCGACTCGAGGACGACTGAACGACCCGTTGGTTCGTCCCTACTCGGGGGTAGTCGCTAGCGTCGTCGACGTGGGACAAGTCGAAGAGCCCGAGACGGCCGAGCCACGCTCGGTCCTGGTCACCGGCGGCAACCGTGGAATCGGGCGAGCAATCGCTCTGGCATTCGTTGAACTCGGCGACAAGGTCGCTGTCACGACCCGCAACGGCGGGGCCCCCGAGGGGACCCTGGACGTGCGTTGTGACATCACCGACGCGGCAGCCGTCGAGGCCGCCTTCGCGCAGATCGAGGAGGCGCACGGGCCCGTGGAGGTGCTGGTGGCCAACGCGGGCATCACCAAGGACACCCTGTTGTTGCGGATGTCCGAGGAGGACTGGGCAGAGGTCATCGACACCAACCTCACCGGCTCCTATCGGCTCGCCAAGCGTGCCTCCAAGGGCATGTTGCGCCTGCGGCGCGGACGCATCATCTTCATCTCCTCGGTCGTGGGACTGCTCGGCTCCGCGGGTCAGGTGAACTACGCGGCCTCGAAGGCCGGCCTGGTCGGGATGGCGCGGTCCATCGCGCGCGAACTCGGCTCGCGATCGATCACCGCGAACGTCGTCGCGCCCGGCTTCGTGGAGACCGACATGACCGAGGCGCTGACCGAGGACCAGAAGACGGCGATCAAGACACAGGTGCCCCTGGGGCGATATGCAGCGCCCGAGGAGGTGGCCGGTGTGGTCACCTGGCTGGCAGGCGATGGCGCGGCGTACGTGACAGGGGCCGTGATCCCTGTCGACGGTGGACTGGGAATGGGGCACTGACATGACGGAGAACAACGGCATCCTTGCGGGCAAGCGGATCCTGGTGGCGGGGGTGACCATGGACAGTTCGATCGGTTTCGCCGCGGCCAAGGTCGCCCAGGAACAGGGTGCGACGGTCCTCATCTCGAACTTCGGCCGGGCCCTGGGCATCACCCGCCGGATCGCCAAGCGACTTCCGGTCGAGCCCCCGGTCCTCGAGTTGGATGTGACCGACGAGGACCACCTCGCGGGGCTCGCCGATCAGGTGCGTGAGCACGTCGACGGCTTGGACGGCGTGGTGCATTCGATCGCCTATGGCAACCCCGAGACCCTGCTGGGAGGCAAGTTCTTGGAGGGCCCCTGGCCTGACGTCGCTCAAGCCGTCCAGGTCTCGGCCTACTCCCTGATGTCCCTGACCCAGGCATGCCGTCCGCTGATGTCATCCGGCGGGTCGGTCGTGGGGTTGACCTTCGACGCGACAGTGGCGTGGCCGGCCTACGACTGGATGGGGGTGGCCAAGGCGGGACTCGAGTCCTGTTCGCGCTACCTCGCACGCGACCTCGGGCCCCACGGGATCCGAGTCAACCTGGTCTCCGCGGGGCCGTTGAAGACCCTCGCCGCGAAGGCGATCCCAGGCTTCGAGGAGCTCGAGTCCATGTGGAGCCAGCGAGCGCCGCTCGGGTGGGACAACACCGACCAGGAGCCGACCGCCAGGGCCGTCTGCGCGCTGCTCTCGGACTTCTTCCCGGCCACGACAGGCGAGATCATCCACGTCGACGGTGGCCTGCATGCGATGGGCGCCTAGCCACAGGTAGCCTCGCACCGGTGAGCGACCCGCAGTCCCTCGTCGAGTTGCGAGTCCTCGAGGGACCCAATCTCTACTTCCCTCGGGCGGCCATCAAGCTGACCCTCGACATCAGCGGACTCGCCGCAGCCTCGGAGGAGTCGGCAGGTCGGTTCGCCAGCCGCATCAACCTCAAGAACGCACGCCCGGGGGCTCCGGATTCGGGATTCCGGCAGCGATTCGCGCTGCGAGCCGTGGGCCGACTGGTGCGGGCCATCGCCACCGAGGCCGGCACGTCGCGGCTGGGCGTACGCGTCCGCCCCACCCAGGACCCACACCAGATCGTGGTGGCCTATCCGTGGTCGCACCGCGAACGCGCTCAGGTGATGGGCCGCAGTGTCGCCGAGGTGCTCGACGCGCTCCCACGCGGCGACGTCGAGACCACCGTGACGGCTGCCGCCGATGCGGTTCGATCCGCACCCGCGGGCGCCAAGCCCCACACGATCAAGCCGACCGTGCCCGTCGTGGCGGTCACCGGAACCAACGGCAAGACCACGACCTCGCGGATGATCGCTCACATCGCCCAGGCCGATGGCCGTTTGGTGGGCTGGTCCAACACCGACGGCATCTACATCGACGGAGAGTTGGTGGAGGCCGGGGACTACTCCGGACCCAGTGGGGCCGGCCGGGTGCTCGCCCACCCCGAAGTCGAGTTCGCGGTGACCGAAACCGCCCGGGGTGGGATCTTGCTGAAGGGCATCGGTCTGACCCGCAACGACGTCTCGGTCGTGACCAACGTCAGCGCCGACCACCTGGGGCTGCACGGCATCGACACGCTCGATCAGTTGGCCGAGGTCAAGGGGGTGGTCCCCAAGATCACCCGCAAGGGCGGCTGGGCCGTCCTCAACGGCGACGACCCCCGGGTTCTGGCGATGCGCGCCACGACACCCGCGCAGGTGTGGGTGTTCTCGCGGGACCCGGCCTCGCCCGCGATCCGCGAGGTCCTCGACGCCGGTGGCCGGGCGACCACGGTCATCGACGGCTGGGTGGCGGTCCTCAAACCTGGTGCCGACCCCGACCCGCTCATTGCCCTGCGCGAGGTGCCCATGACGTTGGCGGGGCTCTCCCGGTTCAACGTCGAGAACTCACTGGCGGCGGCCTCGGCGGCTCTCGCCGCGGGCATCGGCAGGGACGTGGTGGCCGAGGGGCTGGCCTCGTTCCGACCGGACGCCGAGCACAATCCGGGTCGGATGAACTTCTTCACGGTGCCGGTAGCCGGCGGCGAGGTCTCGGTGGTGCTCGATCTCGCGCACAACGAGGCCGGGCTCGAAGCGCTGCTCGAGGTGATGGACGGGGTCCGGGCTCCCGGGTCGCGCATCCTGCTCGGGATCGGGGTCGTGGGCGATCGCACCGACGACCTCATCGAGATGATCGGTGAGATC
>JBFIDC010000215.1:0-5823 GCA_041581495.1 Nocardioides sp.
GCCGCGGCGAGCTCGGCGGCTGCTGACTCCTCGTCGCCGAGGGCGCGCAGGGCGCGGCCGACGAGCACTCGCACCCGAGCCACCTCGTAGGGGCACCCCAGCCGCGACCAGAGCGTGGCCGCCTTGCGCAGGTAGGGGAGGGCGCCCGACGGGTCGTCCTCGAGGGTGGCCCGGCCGTTGGCCTGGGCCGCCGCCGCGTGCAGGGCGTCGCAGCCGAAGTCGGTGGCGATGACCTCGAGTTCCATCGCGGCGATCCGGGCTGCCTCGAGGTCGCCGGCCGCGGTGAGGATCTCGACGGCAGCGGGGAGCAGCCGTGACCGGAAGACAGGGTGCGGGGTCTCGGCCAGCAGCCTGCGGATGGCGGCCAGCGCCGGCTTGACCCGGCCGCGCGCGAGCCACAGCAGCGCCAATCCGGGCTGCGGCTCGAACCCGTGGCCGGCGGCCTGGTCATAGCTCAGGTTGGCGCCATCGAGATCACCCAGGACGCGGAGCACATCGCCACGCTCGGCCAGGGCCAGCCCGGCGGGCGCCGTATGGGGCCTGGCCAGATAGCGCTCGATCGCGGCGTCGAATTCTGCGACGGCGTCCTTGAACGCCCCGTGCAGTCGCATGATCTGTCCTCGGTGCACCGCCGACTGCCCGGTGAAGGCGACCAGCCCCGGCTGCCTCTCACACCATCGTGTCAGCGCCGAGGTCCAGGCGGAGGCGCGAGCGAGATCGCCCACCTCCTGGCAGCCTTCGATCATCACGCAATAGACGTGTCCGGCGATGACCGGCGAGACCTCTCCCATGGTCACCGCCACCATGGCCTCGTCGAAGCAGGCCAGGCCGTCGCGGACCTGGTGGGTGTAGAGCTTCAGCCGACCCGTCGAGGCGAGCCCGATGGTGGTCAGATCGGGGTCGTTGAGCCGGCGGCCGTGGTTGAGCACGGACTGGGCGCAGGCCAACGCCTGCTTCATGTCTCCGGCGGCGATGTTGCGCTGCATCCGGTTCAGGTCGAGGTAGCCGCGTGGCGCTCCCTCCTCGTGGGCCTCACCGATGAGCCGCTCGGCGCGGGCACACCATCCGGCACCGAGTTCGGTCTCGCCCCTGGCGGTCAGGGCCAACGCCAACTGGGTGGCCGAGAGCGCCGCGGCCGAGGTTTCGCCTGCGGCCAGGTGCGCCTCGAAGGCGTGCTGGTGGGCGCTGAGGCACACATCGTCGCGCCCGAGGAGGTCCGCACTGATGGCCAGGCTGGTGGACTCGTCCGCGGTGAGTTCGCCGAGGGGACGGCTCGCCCAGGCGTGGAAGGCCTCGGCCCACTCGCCACGCTCGAAGATCTCGCGGGCGCGAATCAACTCAGTGACTGCATCCATCACATCATCGATACTACGCCGTGTAGGTTCACGCAACCTGGATTGCGCGGCCCGTCGCCGACTTTGCGGACCGATCCACGATGCGATCCACCACGAACTCGGCGTCGCGACCGACCCCGGGCAACAGCATCGAGGTGAACGCGAACTGGAAGGCCAGCCCGCAGAAGAACAGCCCCGGGGCCTCGGGCACCACCCCGCGCTTCTCCGCGGGCCAGCCGTCCTCCTGGATGATCGGCAGGTCGATCCAGTCCAGACGTTGCCGGAAGCCCGTGGCCCACACGAGGTTGGCGACCTCGATCTCACGCTCGCCGATCACCGGCTTGCCGTTGCGCACCCCGGCCACCCGGTCGGTGGTTCGCTCGATGCCGCGGTCGGCGAGGTCCGAGCGGGTGACACGGAGCATGGGACCGCCGTGGTAACGCAGTTCGGGCATCAGTTTCCGCGCCAACGGGGTACGCCGGGTGGCGAGGTGACGCCACGCGAACATCAGGACCGGGAGGGCCCGCCGCGCGGCGGGGGAGTCGATCCGGAACGGCAGTTGGCCGCAGTCCCGCCCGGCCAGGATCGTGGGGTGGGTCTGGGCGACCTCGTAGGCGATGTCGGTGCCGGAGTGGGAGGCGCCGACGACCAGGACCGGCCCCTGCTGCAGTTGGCCGGGGCGCCGGTACTCGCTGGAGTGGAGTTGTTGGATCGCGGGGTCGAGATCGGCCGCGAAGTCGGGGATGTTGGGCGTGCGCCCGAACGTCCCGGTGGCGACCACCACGTTCTGGCATCGGAACCGGGTTTCGCGTGTGATCACGAGATAGCCGCCCTCGGGCCGCGGTTCGAGCCGCTCCACCCGGGTGTCGAACTCGATGGGCAGGTCGAAGTGCGTGGCGTACTCCTCGAGGTAGTCGGCCACCTCGTCCTTGCCGGGGAAGCTCCACGGCTGGCCGGGGAACCGCAGGCCGGGAAGGCTGTCGTAGCGCACCGGCAGATACAGGCGCAGCGAGTCCCACTGGCGGCGCCACTGATCTCCCACTCGCGAGGCCGAGTCGAGGATCACGAACTCCCGGCCCTTGCGCCGGAGGTGGTATCCGGTCGCCAGACCGGCCTGGCCGGCGCCGATGACAACGGTCTCGATGGTGCGCTCTTGCATGGTTCCTCCCGGGCTCGGTGTGTGATCGACGCTAGGAGCGCGTGCCGGGCGGGCGCATCGGGCGAATCGTGCATCCGCCGCGGGCCGAGATGGGTCAAAGCATGCAGTGCTGCGACGTGTCCGGCGACACACCCCTAGATTCAGACCCATGAGTGACGTGTTGCCCCCGTGCCCCGAGTGCTCCAGCGAGCACACCTACGAACTCGGCCCACTGCTGGTGTGCCCCATGTGTGCCCACGAGTGGGCACCCGGTGAGGCGGAGGAGTCCGCCGAGGCCGGACCGCGGGTCATCAAGGACGCGTTCGGCACCGTGCTGGCCGACGGCGACGCGGTGACGGTCATCAAGGACCTCAAGGTCAAGGGCTCCTCGACGGTCATCAAGGTCGGCACGAAGGTCCGCGGGATCCGGCTCGTGGACGGCGTGGGCGACCACGACATCGACTGCAAGGTCGACGGCGTCGGGCCCACGCAACTCAAGTCGAGCGTGGTCAAGAAGGCGTGAGTCTCACACGCGACTGAGTCGGCGTGGCAGCCACCAGGCGCTGCGCCCGAGCAGACTCATCACCCCGGGGATCAGGGTGAGGCGCACGAGGAACGCGTCGATCAAGACCCCGACGGACAGGGCGAAACCGAACTGCTTGATGGTCGGGTCGTCGCTGAAGACGAAGGCGGCGAAGACCGAGATCATGATCACCGCGGCGGCGACCACGACCCGGCTCGCCTGCTCGAAACCGCGCATGATCGCCTCGCGCGGCTCCAGGCCTTGCACGTGCGCCTCGCGCATCGAACTGACCAGGAAGACCTGGTAGTCCATGGCGAGCCCGTAGAGGATGCCGGTGACCATGATCGGCAGGAAGCTGAGCAAGGGTCCTCCGGTGTCGAGGCCGACCAGGCCGATGAACCAGCCCCACTGGAAGACGGCAGTGGTCACCCCGAACGTCGCCACGATGCTGAGCAGGTAGCCGGCGGTGGCCTTGATGGGGATCACGATCGAGCGGAAGACCACCAGGAGCAACAGCAGCGACAGGCCGACGATGATCGAGAGGTACTCGGGGACGGCGGCGCTCAAGCGGTCGGTGATGTCCATGTTGACCGCGGTCAGCCCGGTCACTCCGAAGCTCACCTGGTTCTGGGTGGCCAGGGGGTTGTCTTTCGCCCGGAGGTCCTCGACCAGCGTCGCGGTGCGCGCATCGTCGGGACCTTGGGTCGGGATGACGGTGAACATGGCCACGGTGTGGTTGGGATCGGCGCCCATCAGGCTCGCCGAGGCGACAGAGTCCAGCTTGCCGAGGCCGGCGGCGATGGCACCGAGGCCGGCCTGGTCCAGGGTCTCGCCGTCGTCGGGGTGGGCGACGACGAGCAGCGGGGCGTTGTAGCCCTCCCCGAACCCGCGGGTGATCGCGTCATAGCTCTGCCGGGCCGCGCTGTCGCTGGGGCTGGTGGCTCCTGAGGGCATGCCGAGATCCATGCTCGTCGCTGGGATCGCGGCGAGCCCGAGAATCACGATGACGCCACCGACCGCGAACCACGGACGCCGGACGAGGAGTCCGCTCCATCGGGTCGCGACTCGAGTGCGGCTCGGCGGAGCCCCTTCGACGATGGCCGAGCGGGCCTTGGGTGACCAGATCCGCTCGCCCAGGATCCCCAGGAGGGCGGGGAGCAGGGTCAGGGCGATCAGGACCGCCAGGGCCACGGTGCTGGCCGCGACCAGCGCCATCGTGGTCAAGAACCCGATCCCGATCACGGTCATCCCCACCAGCGCGATGACCACCGTCGACCCGGCGAACACGACCGAACTGCCCGCCGTCGCCACGGCCTGGGCGGTGGCCTCGGCGGCGCTGAGGCCCTCGGTGCGGACGAGTCGCCGCTGCCGGTTGAGGATGAACAGGGCGTAGTCGATGCCGACGGCCAGGCCGACCATCAGGGCCAGGGCAGGGGTGGCGGTGGTCAGGGTGATCGAGTTGGACAGGGCGAAGGCGGCGCCGACACCGATGCCGACGCCGGTCAACGCGGTGAGGATCGGGAGCCCGGCCGCCCAGAGCGAGCCGAGGGTGAGGAACAGGACGAGCAGGGCGAGGGCCAGCCCGATCGCCTCGTGCCCACCGATGGGTGGGTGCATCGAGTCGAGGGAGTCGCTGGGCAGCACCGAGATGCCGGTCCCGGACACCGCGTCCTCGGCCAGTTCGACGATCTGGGTGGTCGACCCGTCCGGCAGGGCATCGACCTGGGTCGTGAACTGCATCTGGAGCATCGCGACGCTGCCGTCCGCCGAGACGAGGACACCCGGCACGGGGGAGCCGTCGGACACGAGGGGGCCGTAGGTCTGGGCCGTTCCCGAGGGGGGCGCCGCGCCGCCCGAGGCTGTGTCGGCCGCAGCGGCCGAGCGGTCCACCACCACAGGCAGAGCGGTGATCTCGGCGGTGGCCGTCGCGATCGCAGTCGCGCGTTCGCCGCTGTTGAGTTGCTCGCCCTCGGGGACGGTGAACACCAAGGTGCCCTGGCCGCCGCTGGCGAGGGGCATCTCTTCGCGCAACTGGTCCAGGACCTGCTGACTCGGGGTCCCGTCGATGGTCAGGCTGGTCGAGATGTGCCCGTTGCTGGTGACCGCGAGGCCGAGCACACTGCCCAGAACGAGGATCCAGGTGAGCACGAAGGCCCAGGGGCGACGGTAGGCCGTGGCGCCGAGTCGGTGCAGAAGAATGGACATGGAAACGCTCCTTCGGAAGGTCCCGGCGCTGCGCCGGTCAGAAGCCTTCGCGCAGATGGGTGAAGGTGAGATCGACGAAGCCGTCGACGGTCAGTTCGTCCTCGTGTTCGCTGTCGTCGCCAGGAAGGCGCACCGGAACGTGCCCGTCGAGCACGCAGGTCAGTGCGCCGTAGGCGGCGCCGACCAGGAGGTGGGCATAGATCTTGCTCACCCGTCCGTCGGCCCGGGCCAAGACGGCCTCGCGAGCGGTCTCGCGGATGCGGCGCTGGACCTCGAGCAGGTGAGGCTGCAGAGCCGGATGGTCAGCGGCGAGGACGCGCAGTTCGCGAAGCACCCGCAACAGGCCCTCGCTCAGTTGCTGCCGGGCCGCGGCCTGGAGCCACTCGACCATGGGCAGGTCCTCGTCGGGAACCGCGTCGAGGCCTTGTCGGACTCGTTCGACGGCGACGGCGGCGATGGCCTCCTCCTTGCCGGAGTAGTAGTTGGCGAAGGTCCGCCGCGAGTAGCCGGCCCGGTCGGCCACCTCGTCGATGGTGAAGCCGTCGACGCCGCGTTCCTGGGCGAGGTCGAAGGCGGCCTGGGAGAGGGCGCGGGCGGTCGCGCGTCGTTTGGTTTCTCGCAGA
>JBFIDC010000216.1:0-5794 GCA_041581495.1 Nocardioides sp.
GTGGTCGATCCACTCGGAGTACCAGGACAACCTGTTCATGCTCTCGCTCTCACGCGGAGGTCAGAACATCTGGATGAGTGACCGCGACGCCGCCAAGGTCGGGATCAAGGACAACGACTGGATCGAGGCGGTCAACCGCAACGGCGTCGTGGTCGCCCGCGCGATCGTCTCGCACCGGATGCCGGAGGGAACCGTCTACATGTACCACGCCCAAGACCGGCTGATCGACGTCCCGCTGGCCGAGACCTCGGGCAAGCGCGGTGGCATCCACAACTCGCTCACCCGACTGCTGGTGAAGCCCTCCCACCTCATCGGCGGGTACGCCCAACTGGCCTTCGCCTTCAACTACCTCGGCCCCACCGGCAACCAACGCGATGAGGTCACCATCATCCGCAAGCGCAGTCAGGAAGTGACGTACTGATGAAGGTCATGGCGCAGATGGCGATGGTGATGAACCTCGACAAGTGCATCGGGTGTCACACCTGTTCGGTGACCTGCAAGCAGGCCTGGACCAACCGGACCGGAACCGAGTACATCTGGTTCAACAACGTGGAGACCCGCCCGGGCCTCGGCTACCCCCGCACCTATGAGGACCAGGAGAAGTGGCAGGGCGGCTGGGAGCTCAACAAGCGCGGCAGCCTCAAGCTCAAGGGCGGTGGCCGGCTCAAGAAGCTGTTCACGATCTTCTCCAACCCCAAGCTCCCCTCGATCGGGGAGTACTACGAGCCGTGGACCTACGACTACTCCACCCTCACCGACGCTCCGGCCCAGGAGCACACGCCGGTGGCGCGGCCGAAGTCCCTGATCAGCGGCGAGAGCATGAAGATCGAGTGGTCGGCCAACTGGGACGACGACCTCGGGGGATCCACCGCGAACACCCACCTCGACCCGATGCTCAAGAAGATCTCCGACAAGGTGAAGTTCGAGTTCGAGCAGACCTTCATGTTCTATCTGCCGCGGATCTGCGAGCACTGCTTGAACCCGTCGTGTGCGGCGTCGTGCCCCAGCGGTGCGATCTACAAGCGCGAGGAGGACGGGATCGTCCTCGTGGACCAGGAGCGCTGTCGCGGCTGGCGCATGTGCGTCTCGGGCTGCCCCTACAAGAAGGTCTACTTCAACCACAAGACCGGCAAGGCCGAGAAGTGCACGTTCTGCTTCCCGCGGATCGAGGTGGGCCTGCCGACCGTGTGCGCCGAGACCTGCGTGGGCCGACTGCGCTACATCGGGCTGATGCTCTATGACGCCGACAAGGTGCTCGAGGCAGCCTCCACCACCGACGAGCACGGCCTCTATGAGGCGCAGCGTGAGGTGTTCCTCGACCCGCGCGACCCCGAGGTGATCCGCGAGGCCGAGAAGGCCGGCATCCCCCGCGACTGGATCGATGCCGCCCAGCGCTCACCCATCTATGCGCTGATCAACACCTTCAAGGTGGCCCTGCCGCTGCACCCGGAGTACCGCACCATGCCGATGGTTTGGTACATCCCGCCGCTCTCTCCGGTCGTCGACGTGGTGAAGGAGACCGGCGAGGACGCCGAGGACAAGGGCAACCTGTTCGCGGCCATCGATGCGCTGCGGATCCCCATCGAGTACCTCGCCGAACTGTTCACCGCCGGCGATGTGGAGCCCGTTGACGCCGTGCTCAAGAAGCTCGCCGCGATGCGCAGCTACATGCGCGACATCAACATGGGGCGTGAGCCCGATGCCTCGATCCCGGCCGCCGTAGGGATGAGCGAGGAGGAGATGTACGACATGTATCGCCTGCTCGCGATCGCCAAGTACGACGAGCGCTACGTCATCCCGACCGCGCACGCCGAGCAGGCGCACTCGCTGGAGGAACTGTCGACCGAGTGCTCGGTCTCGGAGTACGGCGGCGGCAACCCGGAGATCTTCGGTGAGGGATCGGGTTCGTTGACGCCCCTGGCCGTCGAGAACTTCCAGATGCTCCAGGACCGGCAGAACGCCGACTCGCTCGCCGGGCCAGAGAACAAGGGCTCGCGGGTCAACCTGCTCAACTGGGATGGCAAGGGCACGCCGCCGGGACTGTTCCCACCGAAGGGGCCGGGGCTGTGAGCGGCCGTCGCTCGAACGCGGGCCTGTCGTCCGAGCAGGTCAGCCTGGTCTGGCAGTCCACCTCCCTGCTCCTCGACTACCCCGACGAGGAGTTGCTCGACCGGGTCGGAGTGCTCAGGTCGGCTTCGCGCGAGCTCCCGGCCGCCGTCGGGGACTCGATCCGCGGCTTCCTGGACCACCTCGAGACCACGCCGCTCACCGAGCTCCAGCAGGACTACGTCGAGACCTTCGACAGTCGGCGCCGGTGCAACCTGTTCCTGACCTACTTCGCCCACGGTGACACCCGCAAGCGGGGGATGGCGCTGCTGCGGTTCAAGCAGACCTACCTCAGCGCCGGCTATGCGCTCGACGACAAGGAACTCCCCGACCACCTGTGTGTCGTGCTCGAGTTCGCGGCGACCATCGACCCCGACCTGGGTCGGGGCCTGATGCTCGATCACCGGGCCGGACTGGAGTTGCTGCGGCTCTCGCTGCGCGACATCGCCTCGCCCTGGGCGAGCCTCGTCGACGCGGTCACGGCGACGCTGCCGCCTCTGCGCGGAGACGAACGCGACGCCGTGCGCCGGTTGGCGGCGCAGGGACCTCCCGAAGAGGAAGTGGGGCTCGCCCCCTTCGCCAACCCGCAGTTCAGCCCCGGCGCCGCCGCCGGTGCCGCGCCCGAGAGGATCCCGCTTCCGATGCCCTCATTCCCAGGAGTTCGCGCATGAACGACTTCTTGTTCGGCGTCTTTCCCTACCTGTGCCTGACCACGTTCGTGGTCGGCCATGTGTGGCGCTACCGCTACGACAAGTTCGGTTGGACCACGCGGTCCTCCCAGCTCTATGAGAACCGTCTGCTGAGGATCGGGAGCCCGCTGTTCCACTTCGGGATGCTTGGGGTCGTCGGTGGGCACGTCGTCGGCCTCCTGGTCCCGCGGTCCTGGACCGAGGCCGTCGGCATCGACGATCACCTCTACCACTTCGCCGCGGTCTCCGGAGGGATGGTGGCGGGGGTGATGACGCTGGTGGGCATGTCGATCCTGATCTATCGACGTCGCACCGTCGGACCGGTCTTCAGCGCCACGACGGTGATGGACAAGGTGATGTATGCGTTCTTGGGCGCCGCGATCGCACTGGGAATGTGGAACACCATCGCGGGCTCGATCTTCTCCCTGGGCGGGGAGTACAACTACCGCGAGGGCGTCTCGGTCTGGTACCGCTCGTTCCTGGCCTTCTCGCCGCAACCGGAGTTGATGGGTGAGGCCCCACTGGGGTTCCAGTTGCACGCGCTGGTCGCCTTCGCGCTGTTCGCGCTGTGGCCCTTCACTCGGCTCGTGCACGTCTTCTCCGCGCCGCTGGGCTACCTGACCCGCCCCTACATCGTCTATCGCTCGCGCGATGACCAACTCGGCAACCGGCCGACGCGTCGTGGCTGGGACCGCGTCGACTCCTGAGCCGACTCAGGGGGTTGGGCCGACTCAGGGGGTGGGGGCGTGCTCGGACTCGAGCGTCACCATCACCGGCGCGCTGCTGCGGGCCAGGAGGGCCCGCGCCACTGGACCCAGGTGGGTCCACATGGGCAGCGTGTGGTGTCGGCGCCCGATGACGACCAGGTCCGAGGTCTCCGAGGCCTTGAGGATGGCCTCGGCGGGTGGGGAGTGGCGCAGGCTCACCGTCACCTGGACGTCCGGGAAGCGCTGACGCAGCGGCGCGAGGACCGGTTCGATGTCCTCGTTGGTGCGCAGTTGCCACTCCTCGTTGAACTCCTTGTCCATGGTGACGACGTCGTAGCCGTGGCCGAGCCACCAGGCATGCATGATCACCAGGGCCGCGGACCGCTCCTGTGCGGCCTCGAACGCGGTGACCAACTGGGCCCCTTCGCCGGCCGGCTCCTGGACGGCCACGGTCACCACATGGTGGGCCCCCGCGACCGGGTGCCAACCCTCAGGGACCGACACCACCGGCGCGTGCGCCTTGGCGGCGACCCCGTTGGCGATCGATCCTGTGACGAGTCGCCGGATCCGGTTCATGCGGCGGTGCTCAAGAACGATCAGCGAGGCGTTCTTCGAGCGCTCGATCATGTCGAGGATGACGGTGCCGTGGTCGACGAGTTCGGAGGTCACCGGCACGTCGCCGTCGGCCAGGATGTGCGCCTTCGCGGTGGCGGTCTCCAAGATGCCCGCCGCGACCTCGAGGGCGCCGCCGTAGACACCGGCGTAGGCCTCGCCGGCGTGGATCTGCAGCACGTGCACCACGTGGAGCGGCCGACCGCTGCGGCGGGCCTCGGCCACGGCGAAGACGAGGGCGGAGACGGATCCCTGGGGGCCGACGGCGACAACGATGGCGTTTTCGGGCTGGTTCATGACACATCCTTCCGGCTGGTCTCACCAGCCTGCTGCCCTGTGCGAGTGGCGAGTACGGCCCCGGGTCACTGGCTGCCGGGACCAAGTGCCCTCGCGTTTCCTGCTGTTTAGGCAGACGATAATGACCGTGACCCTCGTGAATACGGCTGTCCGTGCTGATGTCTTGCTGGCTGACGGGGCCGTCGCGGTGATCCGCTCCCTGGCACCCGACGACGCAGCGGCCCTGCATGCGCTCCATGAGGGCGTTTCGGATGAGGCGATCCGGTTGCGCTTCTTCGCGCCCTCGCGCGATGCGGCGCATCGCTACGTCGACAAGGTGCTCGGCGACCAGAGCACCCTGGCGCTGGTGGCGCAGGAGCGGGGGCGCGTGCTCGGTGTTGCCACCGCGGAGCCGATGGACACCTCGACGTGCGAGATCGCCTTCCTGGTCGCCGACGACGCTCGTGGCCGCGGTGTCGGCACGCTGCTGGTCGAGCACCTGGCCGCGCTCGCGCTCGAGCGCGGCTACACCCAGTTCGAGGCGGACGTGCTGCTCGAGAACCACGCGATGCTCGAGGTCTTCGCCAACGCGGGATTCCAGGCCTCGCGCACCCCCGACGGTTCCACGGTCATCGTCGCCTTGACCACCGGGGCCTCCGACAACAGTCGGGCGCTGGCCGATGCCAGGGAGTTCGCCGCCGAGGCGCGGTCGCTGGCACCGATGTTGCGACCGCGCGGCGTCGCCGTGGTGGGTGTGCGCACCGACGGCACCGGCATCGGGGCCGCGGTGCTGGGCTCGATCAGGTCCGGCGGCTTCGCCGGCGAGTTGGCGGTGGTGCACCCGCGGGCCTCCCACGTGCATGGGGTCGATGCGTTCCCGTCCTTGAAGGATGTGCCCGGCCCCGTCGACGTGGTGATCGTGTGCGTGCCCGCCGAACACGTCCTCGAGGTCATCGAGCAGGCCGCGCAGATCGACGTCCGGGCGGCAGTGGTGGTCTCGTCGGGGTTCACCGAACTCGGCCCCGAGGGAGCCGGCATCCAGCGCAAGGTCGCCCAGGCCGCCCGCGACGGCGGCATCCGACTCGTCGGGCCGAACTGCCTGGGCCTGCTGGCCAACAGCCCGGACGTGCGACTCAATGCGACCTTCAGCGACAACGTTCCGCCGTCCGGCGGACTCGCGGTCGCCACCCAGTCCGGAGGCGTCGGCATCGTGCTCTCCGACCTCGCCCGGGAACTCGACCTCGGGGTGCACACGCTGGTCTCACTGGGCAACAAGGCCGATGTGTCGAGCAACGACCTGCTGGCCGCGTGGTACGACGACCCGACGGTGACCGCTGCCGCGCTCTACCTCGAGTCCTTCGGCAACGCGGCCAAGTTCGCCCGCTTCGCGCGGCGGTTCGCCGA
>JBFIDC010000217.1:0-5766 GCA_041581495.1 Nocardioides sp.
CCTCCCGGCGAGCAGCCCGAAACCGGACCTCCCGCCGAGCCCACCGACCCGTACGGCACGACCCAGCCCGCTGCCGGGGAGGGCGCCCCGACTCCGCCCCAGAACCCCTACGGCCAGCAACCGTCGTACGGGCAACCGTCGTACGGGGAACCGGCCGACGCCCCCGCACCGTATGGCCAGCCCGTTGGTCAACCCGGGTTCCCGCAGCAACCCTTCCCGACCGGCAGCGCCACATCGGGCCCGTCCAAGGCGATGGCGATCACGGCCCTGATCCTCTCGCTGCTGATCTGCATCCCCTTCATCCCGGCGATCGTGGCCATCGTGTTGGGCATCATCGTCGTGGGGCGCAGCCGCGACGGGGTCAACCGCGGCAAAGGTCTGGCCGTCGCCGCGGTGATCATCTCGGTGATCGCGATCATCGGCTGGGTCACCTTGGTTGTTGCGCTGACCAAGGTCGATTGGGACTCACTGCACCCCGTCGAACAACTCGAATCCGGCGAATGCATCACCGCGTCCGGCCTCAGCGATGCCAGCGAGGAGTTCGTGGACAACATCATCGAGGTCTCGTGCAGCGACCCGCATGACGCGGAGGTCCTGGTCACCAAGGTGCTCACCCAGGACGAGGCACGCGACTACGCGGGCTCGAGCGACCTGTGTCGAGAACTCGTCCTGGGCAACAGCCTGGACGAGAAGCTTCTCGACGGCATGGACGTGGTCGGGCTGACCGTCCGCACCGCGCCCAACGCCGGGGACAAGCTCGCCTGTCTCGCGTTCATGGCCGACGGGTCGCAGATGGAGGCTCCGCTCTAGAGCCTCAGACGACGGCCAGCGGCAGGAGTTGACGACCGGTCGGCCCGATCTGGGTCTCTGTCTGCAACTCGGGGCACACGCCGCAGTCGTAGCAGGGCGTCCAGCGGCAGTCCTCGACCTCGATCTCGGCACCGTCGGCGACCGCGAGGGCGTCCTCCCAGTCGGCCCAGAGCCAGTCCTTGTCGAGGCCCGAGTCGAGGTGGTCCCACGGGAGCACCTCGTCATAGGTGCGCTCGCGGGTGGTGAACCAGTCGAGGTCGACGCCGGTGCCGGCCAGCGCCTGTGCGGCACACGTCTCCCAGCGCTCGTAGGAGAAGTGCTCACTCCACCCGTCGAACCGGCCGCCGTCACGCCACACCTGCTCGATGACCGCGCCCACGCGCCGATCGCCGCGGCTGAGCAGTCCCTCGATCGTTCCGGGCTTGCCATCGTGGTAGCGAAACCCGATCGCCCGGGCGAACTTCTTGTCGCTGCGAACCACGGCCCGGAGTTTGGCCAACCGACTGTCGGTGGTGTCGTGATCGAGTTGGGCCGCCCATTGGAACGGCGTGTGCGGTTTGGGCACGAATCCGCCGATCGAGACCGTGCAGCGGATGTCGTTCTGCCCTGAGATCTCTCGTCCGGTCGCAATGACCCGCTTGGCGAGGTCGGCGATCGCGAGGACGTCCTCGTCGGTCTCGGTCGGCAGCCCGCACATGAAATAGAGCTTCACCTGGCGCCAACCCGACGAGTACGCCGCCGCGACGGTGCGGATGAGGTCGTCCTCGCTGACCATCTTGTTGATCACCTTGCGCATCCGCTCCGAGCCGCCCTCGGGGGCGAAGGTCAGCCCCGAACGCCGACCGTTGCGCGAGAACTCGTTGGCCAAGGTGATGTTGAAGGCGTCGACACGGGTGCTGGGCAGGCTCAGGCTGACCGAACTCCCCTCGTAGCGGTCGGCCAGCCCCTTTGCGACCTCGCCGATCTCGGAGTGGTCGGCGCTGGAGAGGCTCAGGAGCCCGACCTCGTCGAAGCCGGACTTGCGGATGCCGTTCTCGACCATCGCACCGATCGTCTCGATCGAGCGCTCGCGGACGGGGCGGGTGATCATCCCGGCCTGGCAGAACCGGCAGCCACGGGTGCAGCCGCGGAAGATCTCGACGGAGAAGCGCTCGTGGACGGTCTCGGCCAGCGGCACGAGCGGTTTGGCCGGGTAGGGCCACTGGTCCAGGTCCATCAGGGTGTGCTTGCGCACCCGCGCCGGGACGCCGGGCACATTCGGGACCACCGCCGCGATGGCCGCGCCGTCGGCGGCGTCGAGGTAGGTGACGTCATAGAACTTCGGGACGTAGACGCCACCGCTGACCGCGAGCCGGCGCAGGAGTTCATCGCGGGCGCTCGGCATGTCGCCGGCGGGCCGGCCCTCGGCCTTCCACTCGCGAACCACCTCTGAGATGGCGAGCACCACCTCTTCGCCGTCGCCGAGCACCGCCGCGTCGAGGAAGTCCGCGATCGGCTCGGGGTTGAACGCCGCATGGCCGCCGGCCAGGACGATCGGGTGCTCATCGGTGCGGTCGACCGCGTGCAGCGGGATGCCACCGAGGTCGAGGGCGGTGAGCATGTTGGTGTAGCCGAGTTCGGTGGAGAAGCTCAGCCCGAAGAGATCGAAGGCGCCGAGCGGACGATGGCCGTCGACGGTGAACTGCGGGATCGGCCCCTGAGCGTCACCCTCGCGCATGACCTTCTCCATGTCCGGCCACACCGAATAGGTGCGCTCGGCCACGATCCAGTCGCGCTCGTTGAGCACCTCGTAGAGGATCTGGACTCCCTGGTTGGGCAGTCCCACCTCGTAGGCGTCGGGATACATCAGCGCCCAGCGGACCGTCTCGCCCTCAAGCGCGGCGTCCCACTCCTTGAGCGTCGAGTTGAGTTCGCCACCGACGTACTGGATCGGCTTGCTGATCGTCGGAAGCAGCGGCTCCAGTCGCGCAAACAGCGACTCGGGGGCAGACATGGATTGGCCTCTCAATGTGACAGCGGACGCTCAAGCCTACGGCGTGCGGCGCTCATGGAGCGCTTCGCCCTGAGGGCTGACCCGGTGACGAGTGGAGGTCAGTCCCCTTACTGTCTTGCCATGAAAACGCGTGTTCGGCCGTGGCTGGGTTGGATCGTGGCACTCGCCCTCGTGATGGCGATCGGCGGATCCCTCGGATCACAGGCGGTGGGCGGCCCGACCGTCCTGACCTTGAGCAAGGCCAAGAAGGTCTTTGTCACCAAGAAGAAGGCCAAGCGCACGTACGTCACGAAGGCGCAGGCTGCTTCGCATCTGAGCGCAGTTGGCGCCGACAAACGCTACCTTCCCCGGAGCGGCGAAACCCGCGTGCCGGTGTTGCCGCAAAGTTGGGCGCTGGCAGACAACACCAGCAACGTGGTGATCGCACCCCGCCAGACCTACACGATTCTTCAGAAGAACTCCATGGCCGGCAGCGACGTCGACTTCTTCGCACCTGTTCCCGTGCCGAGCCGAATCGGCGGACTCGCATTCAAGGTCGTCGGCATCGAACTGTGCTACGCGTTCCCGGTGCCGGGCGGAACCTCACCGATCGTGGATCGCATCACCCTTCAACGCGGGGCGCCGAGCACTGCCAATCCAGTGCCGGTCTCGCTCAGCACTGTCGCCACCGACGAGACCGGGCGCGTCGACAACGCGTGCACGACGTTCCGGTTCAGCCCGATCGCGCTCCTACCTAACGGCGTAGTGGGCGTGGGATTGCGCATCGACTACCCGAGCGCCAACACCCAGGTCTACCTCGGCGCCGGGTCACTCATCTTGACCAGTTGAGGCTCGCACCGCGGCCTGGGCCGAGGTGGCTCGCAGTTCGACCGCAGGCATCAGCAGGAGCACCAGGAACGCCAGGATGCCGACGCCCCCGGCGAGCAAGAAGACCGGGTGCATGGACTCGGCGAATCCGACCTTGAAGGGGTGGCCGAGCACCGGGTTCATCTGCTCGATGATCGAGGAGTCGTCCTGCACCTGAGCCAAGATGCCGCTGTCGGGGTCGATGTCTCCACGCAACGCGGCGATGACCTGCCCGTCGATCGACTTCGGGTCGATGGAGGGATCGGACACGACCTCTTGCCACGCCTCGGTCTGGGCGTCCGCCTGGATCGCGGTGGAGATGTTGCCTCCGAGCCCGCCGAAGAGCACCGAGAGGAAGATCGCGACGCCGAGGGTGCCGCCGATCTGGCGGAAGAACGTCGCCGAACTGGTCGCCATGCCGATCTGGCTCGGTGGGACCGCGCTTTGGATGGTGAGCAGCAACGGCTGCAGGCACGATCCGAGGCCGATCCCGAACACGAACATCGAGAGGCTGACCCACACCTGCGCGGTGTCGGCCGAGGTCAGCGAGAGCAAGAACAGCCCGGCCACGATCAGCGTCGAACCGACCACCGGGAACGGCCGCACGAGTCCGGTCTTGGCGATGAACTTGCCGCTGCCGATGGAGGAGATCATCATCCCGAGCACCATCGGCAGCATCAGGATGCCGGCCTCGGTGGGGGTCGCACCCTTGGCGATCTGCATGTAGAGCGGCAGCAGCATGATCCCGCCGAACATCGCCACGCCCACCAGCACGCTGGCCACGATCGTCACCACAGCGGCACGGATCCGGAAGATGGCCACCGGGATCAGCGCGGCCTCACCCATGGCCTTCTCGATCAGCACGAAGGCCACCAGGCCGAGCGTGCCGACGACGTAGGCGGTGAGGGACTCAAGCGAGGTCCACCCCCATTCGCGACCCTGCTCGGCGACGGTGAGCAACGGCACCAGACCGACGAACAGCGCGGCCGCGCCCCACCAGTCGATCCGGATGGTCTCGGGCCGGTCGGTCTTGTGCAGGTGCAGGGTGCGCACCACCACGGCGATCGCGAGCGCGCCGAGCGGGACGTTGACCAAGAAGACCCAGCGCCAACCCGAGATGCCGAGCAAGGTGTCCTGGCCGGCGAAGAACCCACCGATCAGGGGGCCGAGGACGCTCGAGGTTCCGAACATGGCCATGAAGTAGCCGGTGTACTTGGCGCGCTCCCGCGGAGAAACGATGTCGCCGATGGTGGCCAGCACCAAGGTGAACAGGCCGCCGGCACCGAGGCCCTGGATGGCGCGGAACGCAGCCAGTTGGTACATCGAGTCGGCGAACGCGCACATCACCGAGCCGACGACGAACAGGCTGATGGCGAAGAGGAAGAGCTTCTTGCGCCCGTAAATGTCGCCGAGCTTGCCGTAGATCGGCGTCGTGATCGTGGCGGTGATCAGGTAGGCGGTGGTCACCCACGCCTGCACCGAGAGCCCCTGCAGGTCATCGGCGATGGTGCGGATGCTCGTGGACACGATTGTCTGATCCAGGGCGGCCAAGAACATGCCGAGCATCAGTCCCGACAGGATCGTCACGACCTGCCGGTGGGTGTATTCGCCGGTTTCGCTGGGCCCCGCCACAGCAGCAGAGTTGGTTGTCATCGTCAACTACTCTAGCGCCAGGTCGCTCTGAGGACAGAACTGAGGGCGCCCCCGCCTACAGTTCGCAGCGTGATGACTCGATGAGCAAGGACGCCGCGATGCGCGCGATGCGCGAGGCCAAATACGCGGCAAGGACGGCCGGGGCCACCTCGGCCGCGAAACCCGCCTCCAAACCGGCCACGAAGCCGGCCCGCCCCACGAAGGCCGCGGCCACCGCAACCCCCGACTCAAGCGCCGCCCCCGCCTCGGCCGAGGCGTTGTGTGGCCACCGTTCGATGAACGGCCGCACCTGCACCCGCGAGCACGGCCACACCGCCAAGAGCCACCGCTACTCCTAGGACCGCCGCGCTGGTTGGGCGAGCAGCGAGCGCCAGTCCCATAGTTGGTCGAGCAGCGAGCGCCAGTCCCCTAGGTGGTCGAGCAGCGAGCGCCAGTCCCCTAGGTGGTCGAGCAGCGAGCGCCAG
>JBFIDC010000218.1:0-5745 GCA_041581495.1 Nocardioides sp.
CCGTAGCGCAGCGTGAAGGTGCGCAAGGTGACCGGTCGCGGTTGCGCCGTCCCGGTGAGCCGGCCACCGGCCCCCCAGGTCGGCGCCTGCGAGAGGGGCAGAAGTTCTTGGCCGACGTAGCGGTGTGGTGCCGCCAGGATGCGGGCGGTCAACTCACGCGCCGTGAGCCCGGCCAAGCCCGCGGAGGGACCGTCGATCGAGCGGATGCTGAGTTCGTCGATGCGGTCGAGCACCTGCTCGCGCGAGGCCTGATCGCCACACCACAGCGTCGGGACCGAGTCGAGTCGCAACTGCTCGCCGAGCAGCGCCTCGCACATCGCCGGCATGAACGGCAACAGCGCCGGGTTCTCGACCACCCCGGCCCCGAGGCCGTTGACGATCCGCACCCGGCCCCGGCGCACCGCCTCGGTCAGACCGGCCACGCCGAGTTGGGAGTCCCCGCGAAGCTCCAGCGGGTCGGTCCAGGCGGCGTCGACGCGCCGCAGGATCACATCGACGCGTTCGAGGCGTTCGGTGCTCATCACCCCCGGCTGCTTCATCCAGACCCAGCCGTCGCGCACCACCAGGTCGCTGCCCTGGACCAGGGGGAACCCCAGCGCGGAGGCGACGAACGCCTGGTCGTAGGCGGTCTCGGAATGCGTCCCGGGTGAGAGCACGACCACTCTGGGGTCGGCCCGGTCGCCCTGCGCCGACTGGAGCAGCGCGGACCGCAGCGCCCAGAAGTACGGCTCCATGCGGTGCAGCCCGGCCCGGCGGTACAGCTCGGGCATCACGCGGGAGACCACCCGTCGGTTCTCCATCGCGTAGCCGATCCCCGACGGCGCCTGGGCGCGATCGCCGAGGACCCGCCAGTGACCATCGGCATCGCGACCGAGGTCGGTGGCCGAGAACACCAGTGGCCGCGGATCGTGGGTCGAGGCCCGCGCGACCACACGAGTGAAGCCCGAGTGCCCGAAGACCACCGCGGGAGGGACGATGCCCTCGCGCAGCAGCCGCTGCTCGGAGTAGAGGTCGGCGAGCACGGCGTTGAGGAGTTCGGCCCGCTGCGCCAAGCCCACCTCGAGCGGCTTCCAGGACTCGGCGTCGATGATCAGCGGCACGGGGTCGAGTTGCCAAGGGCCCTGCCCCTCCCCGGGCCGGGCGTAGGTGACCCCGTCGTCGGCGAGGAACGCCGTGATGTCGCCGTCGGCCCGTCGCAGGTCGGCGGCCGTGATGCGAACCGCGAGCTCGGCCAGGCCCTTCCAGGCGGGGCGCAGGGCACCGTCGGGACCGACCACCTCGTCGTAGCGTGTCGGCTCCGTCTCGGTGGCGCCGACCAGTGCGGGTTGGGACAGCGCGCTGGCGTAGTCCCGCAGCACCGTCACCGACGGACTCGGCGCAGATCGAGGGTGTGCGGATAGTCCTCGCTGGCCGCGCGTCGACCCGCCTCCTCGATGGCCGCGACGTCCAGCTTGCCTGCCGAGTGGCCGAACGGTACGAATCGGCTGGCCCGGCGAGACTCGGCCTCGTTGGCGTTGATCGGCGGGTGGTCATAGGCGCGGCCGCCGGGATGGACCACGTGATAGGTCGCCCCACCCAGGCTCGAGCGAGCCGGGCGGTCCACGACCTCCACCGTGATCGGGGCGTGGACCTCGATGGAGGGGTGCAACGCCGACCAGGGCTGCCAGGCCCGGTAGCGCACGCCGGCGTACCACTCGTCGGCACGCCCACTCGGAATCAACGGCACCGGAACACCTTGGCAGGTGACGAGATGACGTGTGGGGTCAATCCCTCGAACGGTGACCTGGAGGCGTTCGACGGAACTGTCGACGTAGCGCGCCGTGCCGCCCGCGGTGGCCTCTTCACCGAGGACGTGCCACGGCTCTATGCCTTGTCGCAACTCGACCTCGATCGGCGCCCCGGTCGGCGAGCTGGGGATCGCGGCCAAGCCCAGCCGCGGGAAGCGGAACTCGGTGAAGGGGTCGAGCCACGCCTCTTCGAACGCGATGCCGTGCGCGCGCAGGTCCGAGACGACCTCACGGATATCGTTGACGGCGCCCTGGGGCATCAGGAAGTCCTCGTGCAGGCGGGTGCCCCAGCGCACCAGCGGCGCCTCGAACGGCCGCTCCCAGAACATCGCGACCAGTCCACGCACCAGCAGCGCCTGGACGAGTCCCATCTGGGGATGCGGCGGCATCTCGAAGCCCCTGAGCTCGAGGAGGCCGAGCCGGCCACGGGAGGAGTCAGGGCTGTAGAGCTTGTCGACGCAGAACTCGGCGCGGTGAGTGTTGCCCGTCAGGTCGGTGAGGAGATGACGCAGGGCGCGATCGACCAACCAGGGCCTGGGTTCTCCGCCGTTCTGCTCATGTTCGGCCGTGAGCCGATCGATCTCGGCGAGCGCGATCTCCATCTCATAGACCGCCTCGGGCCGACCCTCGTCGAAGCGTGGCGCCTGGCTGGTCGGACCGATGAACCGCCCCGAGAAGAGGTAGGACAACGCGGGGTGACGCTGCCAGTAGCGCACCAGGCTGGCCAGCAGGTCCGGGCGGCGCAGGAGCGGCGAGTCGACGGGTTGCCGGCCGCCGAGCGTCAGGTGGTTGCCTCCACCGGTCCCCGTGTGCAGCCCGTCGAGGTCGAACTTCTCGGTGGTCAGCCCTTCGGCGCGGGCCGCCGCATACAGCGCCGTGGTGAGGTCGCGCTGCTCGGCCCAACTCGAGGTCGGCTGGACGTTGACCTCGATCACGCCAGGGTCCGGGGTGACCACGAGTTGGGTCAACCGGGCGTCGGGCGGTGGGCCGTAGCCCTCGACGACCACCGGGGTCTTGAGCTTGCGAGCCGCCACCTCGATGAGCCGAAGAAGGTCGGCGTAGTCGTCGAGTCGTTCGGTCGGCGGAAGGAAGACGTGGACGTGACCCTCCCGCGCCTCGAAGGTCAGTGCCGTGGTCGGCGCGCCTTCGGGGTCGCAGATGGTGACGACCGGGACCTTGGGATCCAGCGGCGGTCCGGCTTCGAGGTAGGACGGCTCCCCCGCGAACTCGGGGTCCTTCCACGCGATCGAGTCGAGCGGGAGCCGCAGGCCCACAGCGCTGGTCCCGGGTGTGAGCACCAGTCGGCCGCGTCGGAACCGCCACTGCGGGCTGGTCCACCCGTCCTCGCCGGTGGCCAGCGGCAGCACCCAGCCGGTCGGCTCCGTCACGTCGGCATCGAGTCTGGCGACCAACTCCAGCCCCGGGTCGTGGGCATCCGGCGGTCCGCCCTCGGGCAGCCGAACGTGATCGGCCAGCGCGGCGAAGGGGTCCTCGAACGCCGCACGCAACTGCTCCTCGGGCAGGCCCAGCACCGAGGTCACTCGCTGCGCCAGCGCCTGGGCCCGGGCCGGCGCCGCCTCGGCGTCGTCGGCCTCCTGCCAGGGGTCGGCGAACAGGGACGGGTCCTGCCACAACGGCAGGCCGTCGGTTCGCCATTGCAGGGCGATGTTCCAGCGCGGCAACGGCTCGCCCGGGTACCACTTGCCCTGACCTCGGTGAACCACACCGCCCACGGCGTACATCGTCCTGAGCCGCTCGGCGAGCCGACTGGCCAGCGCACGTTTCTCGGCTCCGTCCGCCTCGGTGTTCCACTGCTCGCTGACCATGTCGTCGCGGGAGACGAAGGTGGGCTCGCCGCCCATGGTCAACCGGACGTCGCCGTCGACCAGTCGCTGATCGACGGCGGCACCGAGCGCGTCGATGCGGGCCCACTGCTCCTCGGTGTAGGGGGCGGTGACCCGCGGATCCTCGTGGACGCGATGCACCACGTTGACGAACTCGAAGCTCACCTCGACCTGCTCGGTCGCGCCTTCGATGGCGGCGGCGCTGCTCGGATGCGGGGTGGCACTGAGCGGGATGTGACCCTCACCGGCGAACAGTGCACTGGTCGGATCGAGGCCGACCCAGCCCGCGCCGGGGATGTAGACCTCGGTCCAGGCATGCAGATCGGTGAAGTCGACCGCCGGACCGGTGGGACCATCGTTGCCCTCGGTGACATAGGCGTCCGGGGCGAGTTGCACGAGGTAGCCGGAGACGAAGCGGGCGGCCAGGCCGTACTGCCGCAGCAGGCTGACCAGAAGCCACGCGCTGTCGCGGCACGACCCGATCTGCCTGGCCAGCGTCTCGTCGGGTGACTGGACCCCTTCCTCCATCCGGACGTCGTAGGCGACGTCGCGGTTGACCGCCGAGTTGAGCGCGGAGAGGAAGTGGACCGTGGGCATCCGGCCCTCGGTCGGCAGCATCAGCCCGTCGCGCCACGCGTTGGTCGAGGCGCTGTCCTCGACCGGGCGCAGGTAGGGCGCCAGGTCCGCGGCCAGACCCGCTTCATAGGTGAAGGGGAAGTGTTCGGCGTACTCCTCGATGAAGAAGTCCAGGGGGTTGATCACCATGAGGTCGGCGATCAGGCCGACGCTGATCTCGAGCCTGGAGACCTTCTCGGGGAAGACCAGTCGCGCCATCCAGTTGCCGAACGGGTCCTGCTGCCAGTTCAAGAAGTGGTTCTTGGGCGTGATGTCGAGGGAGTAGGCATCGATCGGGGTCCGGCAGTGCGGCGCGGGCCTCAGCCGCACCACATGGGGCCCGACGTCGACAGGACGCGCGAAGTCGTAGGTCGTGCGATGGGTGAGCGCGACCTTGACCGACATACCGCCAGCCTAGGCAGGGATCGTTTCGGGAGTGTTTTTCGGCGTCGAGCCGCGAGGCGATCAGGTGCAGGAGAGGTAGGACCGCGTGACGGTGGCCTTGCCGCCCTTGCGGTAGCGCAGGATCACCTTCACATTCGCCTCATCCCCCGAGACCAAGCCCTTGAGCTTGACCTTCTTGCCCTTCGTGGGGAACTTGACGGTGGCCTTCTTCTTGCCGTTGACCTTGAAGATCGCCTTCTTGATCTTCGCGAGCTTGCCCTTGCCCGCGGCCGCGGTGAACTTGGCCTGCAACTTCCCGGTGGCGCACTTGCGGGCCTTGTCGAGTTTGAGGTACTTCGAGCCGTCACCGACGGCCTTCCCGATCGCCGACCCGGCGTCGACGAAGGTGATGTCAACCGACTGCTTCGCGTCGGCCGATGTCGGGGCCGCGGGAGTGGTCGGCGTGAGCAAGACGTGCTGGAGAACCATCTGGACCTGGAAGGTTCCGGTCGGCAGGAGGAACTCTGCTGTGGCTCGGCCCTTGTTGGTCCCGATCATCGCGATCTGTTCGATGGAGGTGGGATTGGCTGGGGCTGTGCGCTGGACGATCATTTGCAGCACACTCGTGGACGGCAACTCGGCCTTGACGGTGACCCACTTCGAGCGAGTCAGATTCATGGCAAACGTGGCCGCAACGGTATTCGTGGCCGAGGGATCGCAGTCGCTGCCAAGGCCCTGTGCCGCGTTGATCTTGGCCTTGACCACGGTGTCCAACGCGATCGAGGTGAGCTGCCCACCGGATTCCTTGGCCCTGATCGAGCCCTTGATCGAACTGGGGACCGTGGTGGTGTCGGCCGGCTCGCCAGGGTCAGTGATCGTTGAGGTGCCGGCAACCGTGCTCGCCACGGTGGCGCCGTTGGAGGTGAACGGCTTGTTGTCAGTGGCGCTCGGGTTGGTGATATTGCAGCTCGCGTCCTTGCCCACCGAACGTTGAACGGTCAGCGTGCCCGAGGTCAACGCGGCGGCCTTGGCCGACGAGGGGACTGCGATCAGACCTGCTGCGGCCAGCGCCATCCCGGCCAGCAGCGTCGTGGAGCGTCGCATGAAGATGGTGC
>JBFIDC010000219.1:0-5704 GCA_041581495.1 Nocardioides sp.
GTCACCGCCCAGGTGGCCCACCGCACCGCACCCTGCTCGTCGAACATGCCGCGCGCATAGGTGGCATCCCAGTCCCAGTTGGTGATCGCCGGGCCGCTGCACTGCGGCGGATAGGACTCCGCGATCGGTCCCAGGCACAACTCGACCAGGTCATCACCGGTGTCGGCATCCATGACGGTCGCGAGGTTGCGGCTGCGGACCTGACCCTGGGCGGGCGGGATCGAGGACGGCGCCGAGACGCCGCCGTCACCGCCCGGGTCGGAGGCGACGTCGTCGGAGGGATCGGATCCGCAGGCACTCAGCAGGAGTCCCACGAGCAGGAGAGAAGTCAGTTTCACGGTGGTGTGACGTCGCGGGGGTCCCGGCGGTTCCCGGCCGCCGAGTCCGTCACGGAAGCCGATCGACCAGGTCACCGATCGACACCAGCGAGCCGGTGTAGAACGGGACCTCCTCACGCACGTGTCGCCGCGTCTCGGAGCCACGCAGGTGCCGCATCAGATCGACGATCCGATAGAGGTCGTCGCTCTCGAACGCGAGGATCCACTCGTAGTCACCGAGGGCGAAGCTGGCCACCGTGTTGGCGCGCACGTCCTTGTATTCGCGCGCCATCTTGCCGTGCTCGGCCAGGAGCGTGCGGCGCTCGGACTCCTCGAGGAGGTACCACTCGTAGGAGCGCACGAACGGGTAGACGCAGACGTGGGCCTTGGCCTCCTCGTCGGCGAGGAACGCCGGCACGTGGCTGCGGTTGAATTCGGCTGGGCGGTGCAGCGCCATCTGCGACCAGACCGGTTGCAGCCGGGCGCCGAACGCGGTCCGCCGGAACCGGTGATAGGCCAACTGCAGTTCCTCGGAGGTGGCCGCGTGCCACCAGACCATCACATCAGCGTCGGCGCGCAGACCGCTGACGTCGTAGACGCCGCGGACGACCACGTCGCTCTCGGCCAGCTCAGCGAAGAGCTTCTCGACCTCGGCGGCCTCGGCCGTTCGATCGGCTCCACCCTCGACGGGGCCGAGCACGTCGGCGAGCCGGAAGACCGACCACATCGTGTAGCGGATCGAGTCGTTGATCTCGCGGACGCGCGAGGCGTTGGACTGCTGCTGGTCGTCGTCCGGGCTCATGCCCACATTGTGCCAAGGCTTCAAGCCTTGCCGAGCCCTGCCTCCCGCGCCTTGATGATCGCCTCGGCTCGGCCGGCGGCGTGGAGCTTGGCATAGATCGCCGAGACCACGTTGCGGACCGTCTTGTTGGAGACGAACATCTCGGCGGCGATCGCGTCGTTGGACTTGCCCGCGGCGATCCGGTCCAGGACCTCGCGCTCCCGGTCGGTCAGGTCCGGGAACGGGTGCTCGGGCGCCTTGGCCGTGCGTGAACCGACGAAGAAGTCCGCGACCCGTCCGGCCAGCGAGGCTCCGAAGACCATGCCGCCGGCCGCCGCGGCGCGCACCGCGTTCTCGACCTCTCCGGCCGAGGAGCCCTTGAGCAGGTACCCGGATGCGCCCGCCCGGATGGCGCTGAGCACCGTGTCCTCGTCCTCGTTCATGGTGAGCATCACCACGCGCGGCGCGGGCTGCTTCGCGGTGATGAAGCGCGTCGCCTCGATCCCGTCGAGGCCGGGCATCTGGATGTCCATCACCACCACGTCGGGGTTGGTCTCGGCGACCACATGCAGGGCCTCCTTGCCGTCTGCGGCGCTGCCCACGACCCGCATGGTCTCGAGGGCTCCCAGCAGGGCCACCAACCCGTCGCGAACGATCTGATGGTCGTCGACGACCACGATCGTGATGGTGCTGTCATCGCTCATGACGAGGTTGCCTCCGACGCGTAGGAGAGCGGGAGCCACGCACGCACGAGCGTGCCTCCCGAGGGCGGACAGAGCACTTCGCTGCGTCCGCCGAGTTCGGCGGCACGCTCCCGCAGGGAGATCAGCCCCACCCCGGCCTGGGCCTCCGGCGCGATGCCGACGCCATCGTCGGCCACCTCGACCAGCAGAGTCGCCGGCTCACGGACCAGCCGGACCGATGCGGTCTCGGCGGCCGCGTGTCGCCCGATGTTGGTGAGGGCCTCCCCCACGATGCGGAAGACCGCCACTTCGACGGCCGCGGGAAGCGATCCCAGGTCGTCGGCCTCGACGCGAACGGCCGTGCCCTCGACGCCCATTCGTTCAGCCAGTTGGGTCAGCGCCCCCACGAGCCCCCGATCGTCGAGGGCCGGCGGACGCAGGTCGTGGACCAGGCGGCGGACGTCGGCCACCACGTCCTGCACGTGCCCGCTGAGGGTTTCGATGGTCTCGCGGGCGGCGACCGGGTCCTTGGCCACCAGCAGCCGTGCCGACTCGAGTTGATAGACGACGCCGCTCAACGAGGGCCCCAGCCCGTCGTGCAGATCGCGGCGAATCCGCCGACGTTCTTCCTCGCGAGCCACCACCAGCCGCTCTCGATTGTCCTGAAGGGCGGCGGCCAGTTGGCTCGTGCGCAGCGCGGTCACGGCTTGGCGGACAAGGTCGGCGAGCAGCTGCTCGTCGCGGCTGCTGAGCCAGCTACGCAGGCCCCGCACCTGCAGGACGACCCGGCCTACCTCTTGATCGCGGTAGATGATGGGGAGTTCGCGGACGGCATGAGGGCGAGTGCCGCGGGTCGCGGTCATCCGTTCGCCGTCGAGTCGGTCGACCTCGACTCGCACGTACCCGATCCCGAACGTCGAGGCCACGGACTCGGCGACGGCGGCCAACGCCTCGGCCGGCTCGTCTGAACGCTCGAGGGTCGAGGCGAGGTTGGCGACCACGTCGTACGGGGCGTCGCGCTCCCCCAACACCAGCCTCCGGATCAACACGGACAACCGCATCCGCAGCGGGCCATAGAGCAGGACGGTCGGCAGCAGCACCACCAGCACGACCTGCTTCTGGCTCAGCGAGTCGGCAAGCGCCAGGTCGATCGCGGCGACGATGAGCAGGTCCACCGCCACCAACACCACGGCGAGCACGCTGAAGACCAACGTGCCGAGCAACAGGTCGACGACCGGAACGACCTGCGGCTTGACGATCCCGATCGTCATCGCGATCGCCGGGAGCACGGTGAGCAGGAAGAGCGAACCGTCGCGGACCGCCGACAGGTCGGAGAACGAGGAGAGACTGATCAGCACCGCCATCACGACCACGGCCCACGCCAACCAGCGCAGCCGGTCACGCTCGAGGCCGGCCGATGCGCGGTAGCGCGCCACCACGCTCGCCATCGCGACCAGCACACCGAGGACGCTCATCAGGACCGCGGCGGGCAACGCCACCTCGATGAGCGCGACCGGGAGCGGCAGCGAGCCGGCGTCCAGATCGACGCCCGGGGGCAGCGCCACGTCGGTCACCCGGCCGTTGGCCGGCGCCAGCACGGCCAGCAGCCCCGCAAGAGCCATCGTCGCGAGCGTGGCTCGTCCGATCGTGCCCCACCTGCCGGTCGGGAGGGCTCCGGTCGGGAAGATCAGCAGCATCAGGGCGAGGGTCATCGGCAGGAACGCGCCGATCCTGTTGAGGAACCACAGCGCGAGGTTGATGCCCGCGAGGACCTCGTCCTGCCGGATCCCGAAGCGGACGTAGGACTGGGCCAGTCCGTCGAGACTCCAGAAGACGCCGATGCCGCCGAGCACCCACCCGAACGCCTGGCGTCGGTTCTGAGCGAGGACCACGCCACTGCAGAGCCCGAAGATGGCGCCCGTCGCGGCGTAGGGCGAGCCGAAGCCCGGCGCCAGATCGACGCCCGGGCCGGTGGCGGGCGTGACCACGTCGATCGCGATCGCGAGGCCGAGCATCACGAGCCCGAGCAGCGGGAAGACCCCGGTGACCACTACCTGCCGCGATCGGTCCCCGGAGAGCGCGCGCACCCGCTCATTGTGGAGGAAACGCCGCCGCCGGCCGAACCCATTTCGAGCTCGGCCGGCGGGCGCGTCGAGGTGGAACCTCACAGGTCGCCTCACTGGTCGCTATTGCTGGTCGCTACCGCTGGTCGCCCTATGGGGCGGAGCGGAACGCCCTGTCCCCCGCGGTGAACCCGATGGCGGTGACCAGCAGCCACACCACACCGGTCATGCCGGCCATGTACTCCATCGGAGAGATGCCGAGCAGGAGCGTCAGCCCGCCGAGCACCAGCCCGACCCGGCCCAGCCAACGAGGTGCACCCTGGGATCGCGAGACCGCATAGATCGCCAGGCCGGCGAGCCCGGTGAGCGTCCAGAGCCACGGGATCGTGCCGATCCAGTGGTTGAAGAACGCACCCGAAGCGTCATCGAAGGGCACCTGGTCCCCTGGCGCGGGGAACATGAACTCGGTGTCGAGACCCGAGCCGAGCACGGAGACGACCGCGGTGCCGGCCAAGCCGACGAGGGCGAGCGTGGGGGCGATGCTGTCCGGGGCAACGGCGCGCAGGCGCCGGAAGAGCCCGGCCCCGAAGACGATCATCAAGACCGCGCCGAGGGCCGTGACCGAGTGGAAGACGAACAGCACTCCGGTCTTCTCCGCCAGGGCCTGAGCCACCCCTTGCGAGGTGCCACGGAACTCTTCGCGGTAGACGACGTCGACGGTGCCGCTGGTCACGAGGGTGGCGGCGCCCATCACGGCGGCGCCGACGCCGGCGAGGGCCCAGGCGCGCGATCGGGACGCGGAGGTGGCAGCAACCTCGGCCGGGGTGGTGGCCAGGTCGGTGCGCACCGGATTCTGCTTGGTGACGGTAGTCATGTGTGAACTCCTGATCGATTGGATCTCGCCGCTCGGCGATGGCAGGACTGTGACGGGCCGGATGTCCCGGCAACCAGGGACATCGGGGCAAACCTGAGATTCGGTCGAGATCCGACGCAACCAAATGGCGCCGCGCTGCGTATCACCATCGGCTGCACCGAACCCGGTCAGTTGACTCGAGGTCCGAGATCCGGACCCGCACACAGTTGAAGGAACCACCATGACTACGCACCACCACCGACTCACCCGTGTCGGGATCGGCCTCGCCATCGGGACCGCACTCATCGCCGTCCCGGCTGCGGCCAGCGGCCTCGCCGGCGGTTCGACCGACACCAGCGCTGCCAAGACCGCCGCGGTGGCCGACCACTCGCCGAACAGTTCGAAGGCGAGCAGCAAGACCACCCACGAGCGCGGCTTTGTCTTGGAATGCCGCGGCAAGACCAAGGGCCTGCGGGTGTCGGCCACGCTCTATGAGAACAACGTCTACGGCAACGACATCCAGATCGCCCTGGGCGGTCCTGACGGCGAAGTCAACGGACGCGCCCTCAAGCGCAAGTTGGTGGAGAAGGGGCACCTGACCCGCGCCGCCAAGGTGATGTTCGACGGCAAGCCGGCCAAGGTCCGTGGCACCGCCTACAAGGTGGGGCCGAAGACGCCGGTCCACGATGAGTACGACGACGCGGGCAACCACATCATCGTCGACGGCACTCACCGGCGGATGATCACCGACATGGGGCTGATCTATGACGGCAAGCGCGTCGGCCTGACCTGCGACGCGGCCTTCGCCTACAACCTCACCGTGGTGACCGAGTCAGTGGAGTGACCTGCTCACCAACACCCCTAGCTGTATGAGGGCCGGACGTTGGTGACGCCGGTGGTGAGTCGACTCGCTGGCGGCTGGCCGCCCGCGGCGCTGTGTGGGCGATGGTAGTTGTAGTGGATGTTCCAGACGCTGATCGCGGTTGAGCGGTCGTCCTCGCAGTTGA
>JBFIDC010000220.1:0-5703 GCA_041581495.1 Nocardioides sp.
GCGCCGCCACTCCGGCCGCCACGAGCGCCACCGTCGCCAACCTGACCCTGAGTGTCATTGGGCGAGCCTAGGACGAGTGGCTCGGTCGACGCTAGGAGTCGGAAGGCGCAGAGGACTCGTCGGGCTCGGACATCGAGATGAAATCGCCGTGCCAGGCGTGGAACCACACCGCGCCATCGGAGGCCCTGACCGAGAGCATCCCCGCGACGTCGTCGCCCTCGAGGGTGTGCAAGGTGAAGTAGCCGGGGAACGCCTCTGGTTCGCCAGCGCGCTCACCAGCGCGATGCTCGGCCAGCCATTCATTGGCGATCACTTGGGCTTCAGCCGTGGTGACGCTGACCGACTCTGATCGAGATGAGTGCATGCCGTAGGCGGTGTTCCACATCATCGCGGGGCCGTATTCGATCTGGACCGCGCCGGTGCGGGCATCGACCAACACCTCGGTGGCCAGGTCTCCCGAAGGCTCGACGAGTTCGGCATAGAAGCCGTTGGAGAACTCCATGACTTCGCCGACTGCCAAGCCCCACCGATCGGCGAAGACGGCTGCCGCGGCACGTGCCTCATCGAGGTCAGCGACCGCCCCGGCACCAGAGATCGCCACGCCCGGACGCATCATGCCGCCGGGTCGGTGATCCCATGCACCCGGGCGCACCGTCACTGCCACCGAGGCGACCAAAAGCACGACTGAAGCCACGAGCACGACCCACAGCAGGGGCCGGCGCCCAGCGGCGTTCACGACGACCTCGGAGTCCGCCCTGCGATGAGATCGCGCGCCTGCAGGTACGCGGCTTGATCGATCTCACCTGTCGCGAGCCGACGGTCCAAGATCTCCAGCGCCGATTCGCGCTGCGGCAAGGGCGGTGCGTCGCGAGGAGCACGTCGGTCACCGGAACCGCTCAGATGAACGACCGCCCACACGATGACACCCAAGAGCGCGATCCACAGCAGGGGCATCAGCATCATCCAGCCCCAGCCCCAGCCGACTCCGTCATACATCATCGTGACCACCAACCTCAGACCTGTCACTCCGGATCCATGACCCGGATCCATGACGCGGATCGATGACACAGATCCACAACTCCACGCTGGGATTCCAAGGCTGAGAACGCCAGCCCCGAAGGTCCCCTCGCGGGGGGCCTTTCGTCCCACGGCCGGAGGCGGGAAACCGGCGCCGCCCGAGGGTCTCTCGGGCGACGCCGGCCGGTGGGGGAAGGCGTGAAGCTTCTGCTCAGCGAAGTCGGAGTTTGGTGACCTTGCTGATCGACGGCTTCACCTTGGGGGACCCGAGGTACTTGACCTGGAGTTTGTGAACTCCCTTGGTCAACCTGGGCAACCGCAGGGTCACTCGGCCCCTCGATGAGGTGGCGAGCTTGCCCTTGGCGATCACTCGCCCCTTGTCGGTGACCACGACGTTGCCGGTCGGCACCCGTGAGGCGCTGACCGTCACGACCGCCTTGCCACGCTTCCCTGGCTTGACCTGATAGGTCGCGGCGGTCTTCGAGGCGACCTTGCTCGGGGCGGGGGTGCTCGCGGGCTTGGCGGCGAACAGGCCGACGTAGGGCGTGACGTAGCTCTTGTTGCCGCCGTGGCCGCCGACGGTGAACGCGACCTGGAAGTGGTCACCCGCCTGGCTGACCGGGCACGGTGCCTTGCCGGTCCGGCGGTCGTTGCACTCCGGCTGCTGGGTGGCCGGTCCCTTGAGCTCGCGGGTGGCGATCACCGGGAACTGGAACTCCAGGATGTCGCCCCGGCTCAGCTCGAACGGCTTGTCCCCCGGCAGCGCGATCACCACGCCGCCGTTCATGCCGGCGAAGAACGACAGCTCGTCGTCGTCGAGTTGCTGGGGGTCACCGGCCTTGGTGAGGTCCCACATCACCGGGCCGTCGGCATACTCCACCCCCGCCGGAGGCATCACCTCTGGGAGGACGGCGACCTGGCCCGAGCAGGGCACGCTCACCAGCCCGATGTAGCCGCGCAGATAGAAGACCTCCCCCACCTTCGGGACCTGCCCGGAGGGCGAGCTCCACCCCACGTTGGCCGACACCCCGGTCGAGGGCTTCTGCAGGATGCAGTCCCACACCATGTCCGCGTCGGACTTGCCGTCGTTCCACTCCGAGGCGGCCGCGGTGGCGGCGCCCATCGGTGCGAGCAGACCCAGCATCAGCGCGATCAGCGCCATCGGGGCCATCAACAACCTGTTCATCGTGTTCCTTTTCTGTTTCGAGTCGTGGGTGAAGCTCATCCGGCCACCTCGGTGACCGGTCGCGCGGGCAGGCTGGGGAGAGCGATCCACTCGTCCCAGCTCAGGTCGCGCCCCACATAGCGGGGCGCGGTCAGTGGCCACGCCTGGGCGATCCAGCGGGGCACGAGGTCATCGAGGTCGCGCTCGAGGTCGGAGCCGACCAGGTCGTCGATCACCCACCAGGAGATGTCCGCGTCGGCACCCACCTTGTCCGGCGGATCGATGTAGACGCAGCCGAGGAGAGCGGACTCGTCGATGTCGAACAGCGCGTAGTTGAACGACTCGTGCGCCTCGATCTCCTCCTCGTGGCGAGCCAGGTCCGCACGGTCCATGCCGTGGGTCATGTGGGCCGGCGGCCAGCCCCAAGCGGCGCCATAGATCGACCACAACCGCTCGCGCGACCCCATCACCGCGGGCATGTCGAGGTCGACATCGGTGGCACGGATCGGACGCAGGTGGTGGTCGGGGCCAACAGGGACATATGTGGGGTGCTGCCAGTCGGCGGGCAGCCAGGTGGTGGTGGTCATGGCACCACCCTCGACCGAGGACCTTGCGGGTTCCTTGCGGTGTGCTTGCTGCCTGCCCCCGGCGGCTTCAGCCTGTCGGCAGAACCGTCGCCGCGACGGCCTCGAGGCTGAGAGCTCGCCCTTCACCGACCGCCCGGTCGAAGTCCGCACCCAGCCCCGCGCGCGCGGTCTGCAGGGTCTGGGCCAACACCGCCTCGTCGGGCTTGTAGTAGCCATAGATGTTGGACCCGACGGTCTCGCGCAGCACAGTGGAGGCACCGTGGAGAACCGCCGTCCGTCGCGGCCGCCCATCGGCGGCCTCCACCACACCCAGGGTGTCGAGGAAGTAGGCGAGGTTGGCCAGATCCCCGGTCTCGAGGCTGAGCCGGATGCCTTCTTCGAGTTCGGACCGCGCCCGCACGAGGTCCTGCTCGGCCAAGGCGAGTTGGGTGCTGGTGTAGAGAGAGATATAGATCGCCAACGGGTCCTGACGCGCCCGGGCCGCGGCCAGTGCGCGGTCGAGCAGCGGCCCGACCTCGCTCAGTCGACCGGCCAACAGGCGCGCGGTCGCCAACCAGACGTGCGCCAGCGTCCACAGCCAAGTGTCCCTCAACCCGGCGCGCTCACAGACCTCCACGGTCCGGACGAACACCGACTCGGCTCCGCTCAGATCCTCTTGGACCAGACACACCAGACCGACTCCCGCGAGGTTGTGCGCGTAGCCGAGTTGATCGCCGGTCGCCAGGGCCAGGTCCGCGCCCTGTTCCCACAGGGCCGAGGCCTCGAGGTCCCCCTGCGCGAACGCCATCGCACTGTGCAGCGCAATGACCCGGACCCGGACCTCGTCGGACAGGTCCCGCTCCAGCAGCGCCGCCGAGAGTCGTCGGCCCTCCAGCAGGTGGCCGCGCATCCACCAGAACAGCCAGATCGCCCAGGCCAGCCGGCCGGCCAGGTCTTCGAGGCGCTCCCCGGCTGGGCCGGGCTGGCGCGCGCGGCTGCCCCACTCGATGGCCGCGACCATGTTGGGGTGCTCTCGCCGGGTCATCTCCAGAGCCTGGGCGGTCCCGGGCCCGCGGTAGGACGGCTCCAGGCTCTCGGCCAGGTCGAGGTAGTAGCGCAGATGGGCCGTCCGCAGCCGTAGCTCCTCATCGCCGACGAGCAGGCCGGCCGCATACTGCTGCACCGGCTCGAGAAGCCGGAACCGCGGCGTTTGAGCGTGGTCGGTCTCGGGAACGACCAGGGAGTGCTCGACCAGGGCCCCCAGCAACTCGAGGGTGCGCTCTGCCCCGGTGACGCTTTCGGCCGCCTCGAGCGTGAAGCCGTCGGCGAAGCACGCCAGAGCGCGGAAGAGGCGGCGTTCATCCTCCTCGAGCAGGTCATAACTCCAGCCGATCGCCGCGCGCATGGTGCGCTGTCGGGGCGGGAGGTCGCGCGCGCCCCCGGAGTCGGAGAGTTGGTCGAGCCGCCCCAGGATCGCCGCCGGGGCCAGCAGACCCACCCGCGCGGCGGCCAGTTCGATGGCCAACGGGATGCCGGCGAGCCTGCGGCACAACGCCCCCACCGCGGGGGCGTTGCCGTCGTCGAGCACGAATCCGGGCGCGACCGAGCGGGCCCGGTCGACGAACAGGGCCACGGCGGCGGTGGAGCCGAGGGCGTCGGGGTCGACCTCCTCTGGGTCGGGCAGGTCCAGCGGTGCGAGGGGGTACTGCAACTCCCCCCGGATCCGCAGCGGGGTGCGGCTGGTGATCAGCAGGGTCAGAGTCGGGCAGGAGGCCACGAGGCGGCTGATCGCCGGCGCCGCCTCGAGAAGGTGCTCGGCGTTGTCGAGCACCACCAGGAGTTCGCGACCGCGCAGATGCTCGATCACCGCGGCCCCCGGGTCCGGGCCCTCCACCAGGGCCAGCCCCACGGCGCGGCCGATGGCCGGCAGCACTGTCGCGGCGTCGGCCAGCGACGCCAAGGAGACCACGCTGACGCCGTCACGGAACCGGCCTCGGGCCGCCTCGGCGACCGCATGAGCCAGCCGGGTCTTGCCGACCCCGCCGACGCCGGTGACGGTCAGCAGGCGGGCCGTGGACTCGATCAGGAGCTGGGTGAGGTACTCGATGTCACGGTCCCGACCCAGGATGGCCGTCGGCGGGACGGCTATTTCGGAGGACCAAACGGGGTGGCCCTCCGCGGTGGTCGTCGCCCTGGAGTGACCCTGTCGGGCACCGGCCGTCACGCCGCGAATCGGGACGAGCAGGTCGGCGTCCTGCTCGAGGATGCGCTGATGCAACGCCTGCAACTCCGGGCCCGGGTCGAGGCCGAGGTCCTCGGCCAGGAGTTCTCGCGCCTGGGCGAACTGCTCCAGGGCCTCGGCCTGCCGTCCGGCTCGAAACAGCGCCAGCATCAGCCGGCCGCGCAGCGACTCACGCAGCGGGTGGGCGGCCACGATGGGCGGCAGTTGCTCCAAGACCCGTTCAGTGCGGCCGGTCTCGAGGTCGATCTCGGCCGCGAGTTCGATGGCGCCCAGGCGCAGCCCCTCGAGCCGGGCCGCCTCGACCTCGGCGAAGTGGCAGTTCACCCCGGCGTACGCCTCACCTCGCCACACGTCCAGGGCTCGGATGATGGCCTCGCGAGCCGCCTCGAGGGTGCCGTCGCTGTGCAGGGCCCGTGCCTGCGCATACCAGCGTTGGAACAGTTCGGCGTCGACCGCGTCCGGAGCATCGAGGCGATACCCGGGTGACACGGTCGAGATCTCCACGCCCGGGACCTCGCGCAGCCGCCCGCGCAGTCGCGAGATCACCGCGTGCAGGTTGGCAGGTGTCGCACCACGAGCCCCGTCGCCCCAGACCCGCTCGAGCAAGGCCTCGGTGGAGACGACGCGCCCGGTCTCGACCACCAGCGCGGCCAGCACCTCGCGATGCCGCGGTGAGCCGATGTCGAGCACGTCGGTGCCGTCGAGGACCTCAA
>JBFIDC010000221.1:0-5700 GCA_041581495.1 Nocardioides sp.
GCGACTTCAGCCGCGTCGAGTCGGGTACGTGCCTCATCGCGCGCTTGCTCGGCCTCTGTGGCTGCCCGCTCAGCCGCGGCAAGCTGCTGGGTGGAGACGTTGAACTCGCGGATGGCCGCGACGCGAACGCGTTTGGCGGCCTGCTTCTCGGCCTTCAACTTCTTCTTCTTCTTCAACAGCCTGGCCGCCTTGTCCTTCTCGCCGGCCCTCTTGGCGTCGTGGTACTGCTTCTTCGCTTGGTCCTTGACGACCTCCGCCCTAGTCACGGCTCGGCTGGCGGTATCGAGTGCAACCTGGGCCTGGGTCAAACGCTCCTGCGCCGACTCCAGGCTCTGTTCGGCGTCGGTGAGGTCCTGCTCTGCGACAGCGAGAGCCTGCTCTGCCAGTGGCACTTCATCCTCCGCGACGGAGCAATCGGTGGACTTGCCGAAGGCGAGGATCACGTGGTTGCCCTGGGGGAAACCAAGCGAGGCGACCGAGGTGGGCTCGGTGAGTCCGCACGCCTCGCTAGTGAGGTAGTCCTCACGCAGTTCCGGGTCGGCGTTCATGCCGACTACCGCGGAGCTGGTGGCGCTGAAGATCCGAACCACGAGGTCCTTGTCAGCCGGGACCTGCGCTGAGATGGGGACCTCAACCGAGCCCGGGGCCTCGTCTGCGGTCACTGTGACAGGCGCCGACGTCAAGGGTTCGAGATTGGCCAGCGTCAGGGCGACGTCCGGGGCGATCGCGAAGGTTGAGACGGTCATCGACGCGTCGGCAGGTGCCAGAGTCAGACCGAAGGTGACCTTGGAAACGCTGAAGCCGAGGTCGGACTCATGGTCCCGGCTCAGTTCGAAACGCCGATACCAAGCGGTGTCTCCACTGGTGCACCGGAGGCCGAAGTCATACGAGACCGTTTCCGAGTAGTTCTGAGTGACTTTGATGGGGGGGCTCGGTGGCTCCGCTGCCCACGATGGGTCGCCGCCGGCGACGAGGCTGAGGGAGAGGATGCTCGTCATGCCGATCGCGATCCCCGTGCGTCCGCAATGCTTGATGGTGGGCTCCTTGAGTAGTGCCGGACGAGGTCGCGGCATTCATATGGCGGAGCGAAACTAGGGTCGCACTCCCTATCGCGCATCCGATTGCAGAAAAGCCTGGGGTAGGACGACGAAAGGAAACGCACGTGCGCCTTGTGCGGGCCGACCGTAGGCTGGACCGCACATGACGAACGCACCTGACCTCACTCCAGCCGCCGACCCGGAACCTTCTGGCGACGGCACCATCGACCTCGACCCCGACTTCAGCCTCGAGGCCGATCTCGAAGCGACCGCTGGGTGGGACGAGCCCGACCCCGAGGATGTGCCGACCGTCGGCGCGATGGAGTTGGCCGAACGGCACGCCCTGCGCCGCGTCGCCGGCCTCGGCACCGAACTCGAGGACATCTCCGAGGTCGAGTACCGCCAACTCCGCCTCGAGCGTGTGGTCCTGGTGGGGGTGTGGACCGAAGGTACGACGCAGGACGCCGAGAACTCGATGGCCGAACTCGCCCTGCTCGCCGAGACGGCCGGATCCACCGTCCTCGAGGCCATCTATCAGCGGCGGCAGTCGCCCGACCCGGCGACGTACGTCGGTCGCGGCAAGGTCGACGCGATCCGCGAGATCGTGCAGGCCACCGGCGCCGACACCGTCATCTGCGACGGCGAGCTCGCGCCCAGTCAGCTGCGCAACCTCGAGGACAAGCTCAAGGTCAAGGTGGTCGATCGGACCGCGCTGATCCTCGACATCTTCGCCCAGCACGCGAAGTCCAAGGAGGGCCAGGCGCAGGTCGAGTTGGCCCAGCTGACCTACATGAAGCAGCGGCTGCGCGGGTGGGGTGGCAACCTGTCCCGGCAGGCCGGTGGCCGGGTCGGCGCCGATGGCGGCGGAATCGGTGGCCGTGGCCCCGGTGAGACCAAGATCGAGACCGACCGGCGACGGATCAACACCAAGATCGCCAAACTCAACCGCGAGCTCAAGGAGATGAAGAAGACTCGCGACTCCAAGCGTTCGATGCGCCACGCGCGCTCGATCCCGGCGGTCGCGATCGCCGGCTACACCAACGCCGGCAA
This sequence comes from Nocardioides sp., assembly GCA_041581495.1. Classification (GTDB taxonomy): domain Bacteria; phylum Actinomycetota; class Actinomycetes; order Propionibacteriales; family Nocardioidaceae; genus Nocardioides. The sequence continues at coordinate 2,088 of JBFIDC010000221.1, forward strand.
GTCCTCCCTGCTCAACCGGCTCACCGACGCCGGCGTGCTGGTCGAGGATTCGCTGTTCGCCACCCTCGACCCGACCACCCGCCGCACCACGACCAGTGACGGTCGCGTCTACACCCTCAGCGACACCGTCGGGTTCGTCCGGCACCTGCCCCACCAACTCGTCGAGGCGTTCCGCTCCACGCTCGAGGAGGTCGCCGAGGCCGACCTGATCCTGCACGTGGTCGACGGCTCGCATCCCGACCCCGAGAGCCAGATCAGCGCCGTGCGTGAGGTCTTCGCCGAGGTCGGGGCGACCAAGGTGCCCGAGATCATCGTGATCAACAAGGCCGACGCCGCCGACCCGCTCGTGCTCGCCCGCCTCCAGCGCGCCGAGCCGCACTCGATCGTGGTCAGCGCCCGCACCGGACAGGGCATCGACGAGGCCCGGGCGCTGGTCGAGGGCGAGTTGCCCCGGCCCCATGTCGCCTTCACGGCGCTGCTGCCCTATGACCGGGGTGATCTGATCAACCGGCTGCATCAACAGGGTGAGATCGACTCCATGGAGCACACGGCCGAGGGCACCGTGGTCGCCGGCCGCGCCAACGCCGACCTGGCCGGCGAACTCGCCTCGTACGCCGTCTAGAACCCGATCAGCGAGCCGGCACCGACACGATGCGCAAGGCCATCTCGGGGCAGCCCGAGACCGCGTCGCGAGCGTCTTGCAGGTCGGCATCGGTGAGGTCGCCGGTCACCACGGGGTAGCCCCACTCGTCCAGGCTCACGTGATCGGGCAGCAGTTCGTGGCACAGGCCGCGCCCGGCGCAGCGCGGCCAGTCCACACGCAGTCGGCTGCTCATGAGGCCACCGCACCCTCGGCGACCATCGTGCACCTGCCCCGGATGTGCGCGCTGACTTCGCCGGGGAAGGCGGCCAGCAGCGAGCGCGCCATCCGGGCGGTGCCATCGGGATGGGCGCAGGCACCGCGCCCGGTGACCAGGTCGCCGAGTTCACGGATGCGCGTGATGGCCGCCGGGCCGGGTCCTCCATCGGCCAGTGACCGCAGCACCTCGGCCAGTGCCGGCAGTCCGTTGAGGCACGGACCGCAGCGGCGCGCCGACTGACCGGCCAGGAACGTCGCGATCCGTGCGGCCAACTCGATCGGGCATTCGTCGTGACCGGCTGGGATCACCACACCGGCACCGAGCGGCGTGCCGAGCACGCGCAACCTGGCGTGCGAGACGGGCATCGAAGCCAAGGTCTGCCACGTCACCCAGGTCCCGTGGAAGCCACCGACCAGGGCGGGGCGGCCATGGGCATGGGCGGGCAGGTGGTCACGGAGACGACTGCCGTACTCCGCCTCGACCACCTGAGGTCGCCCGGTGGTCCCGCTGAACGTGAGCAACGTGGTGCCGGGCTCGCGGGGAGTGCCGAGTGCGGCGTAGGCCGCCGGGCCCACGAGCAGCAGTCGCCCGACCTGAGCCCACGTCTCGGCGTTGGAGAGCAGCGTGGGTCGCCCGCGATGCCCCGAGATCGCCTCGGGCTGCCACGCTGTCACCGGCAGGTTGGCCCGACCGTTCATCAGTTGGATCACGGCCTGCGCCTGCCCCGCCACGAACTTGCTCTGAGCCAGGTGGAGCACGAACTCCTCGGAGCGCTCGGCGATCGCCGCCCTGATGGCCCCGCGCACGGCAGGTCGGTCACCGGGCAGGACCAGGTGCACCTGGCTGGCCTTCAGGGCCCGGGCGGTCGCCGTGGCGCCGTCCAGGATCAGGTGCGGGGCCCGGGTGGCGAGCGCGTGGTCCTTCGCGCTGGCCGGCTCACCCTCACTGAGGTTGACCACGACCACCGGACGACGCCCGCGTGCCGCGGCGGCCAGTTTGGTCGCGAAGGGGAACCCCGCACCGCCGCGACCGACCACCGACGTCGACTCGAGGCTGCCGGTCAGTTCGGCGAGGTCGAATGTGGGCAGAGGGCCATAGCGGGCACGGTGGGCGGCGAGCCCGGGCCCCGCGGTCAGTCCACTCAGGAGCGCAGGTCCCTCGTGGACCGTCACTTCGGTGGGGATCGGCACCGGCGAGCCCCTCATCGGCTCAGCCGTTCGACGCCGACACCCGATGACGGGGCGAGCAGCGGTTGCCGGCGCGTGCGGCGGTCGAGCGCGAGGGTTCCCACTCGCCAGGTCCCCGCAGCGAGCACCACGGCCAGGCAGCCGGCGGTGAGGAGCCAGGCCCACCGCGCGTCCTCGCGCAGGTCGGTTCCGATGCCGATGCCGTGGACCAGCGAGACCACCCACGCGACGTACGACGTCAGGTGGATCGCGCGCCAACCCCGTGGCGCCAGTCGGGCGCGAGCCAGGCTCGTCAGGCTGACCACGACGAGGAGGTCGAAGGCGATGACGCCCAACTCGAAGTACAAGGGCTCATAGGTGGCCCCCCATGGGACCAAGGCCTGCCACCAGCGAATGTCGACGTAGGTGTCGACGACCGCCGTGGCGATGTGAGCCACCAGCATGGCGACCGCCAAGATCGCGGTGTTGCGGTGCAGGGCTTGGGTGACGAAGACGGGCACGCCGCGACCGGCCCGCCCCCGCGTCGACAAGATGCCCAGCACCAACGTGAGGGTGAAGAGCACCAGCAGCACCATCCCGCTGCTGCGGTTGAGGTACCAGAGCAATGGCCCGTCGGTCATGCGCTCACCGCCTCGGCCTCGCTGGTGGGAGCGTCGGCAGCGGGCCATCCGCCGATCCGGCACACCGAACCGTCGGTTGCCTCGAGTCGCGCGTTCACGCCCGCCTGGGTCAGCCAACGCGGCGCCTGCGAGCCCAGGACCACCGCGGCGGTGCTGGCCGCGTTGGCGGCGACACAGGACGGGCCCGTCGCCGTCGCCGTCGTCCAGGTCTCCAGCGCCGGGAGCCCGGTGCGTGGGTCAAGCACGTGGTGGCGCACGCGCCCCCCGTGCTTCCAGCGCCGCACCCGAGTGCTCGAGGTCGCCAACCCGCCGCCATGCAGCCAGACCTGGGCCGTGGGACGACCGTTGGGCTGGGTCGACACCTCCACGGGCCAGGGTTGGTCGCCGCTGACCGCGACGTCGCCGCCCAGGCTGACCGCCGCCGAATCGGTGAGTTCTTCGCTGAGGGCGGTCACGATGAGATCGGCCGCCCAGGCCTTGCCGCTCGAACCGAGATCCAAAGCGGTCTCGGCAGGGATGCGCACCGCGTCACCACGCAGTCCGATCTCACGCCACGACTCGAGCCCGGGTCCGAATCGCACGGGTTCACTAATCAGCGAGTGCCGCCCACCGGTGGGCTGGCGTTGGTCGACCGGCGCCAGTTCACTGAGGTCCCGGTCGTAGCCGAGGGTGATCAGGTCCCGTCCGAGCAACGGATGGACGATGCCCTCGGTCCATTCGGCCACGTGGCAAGCCGTGGCGACGGCGGCGACGAGCAGGGGGTTGACCCGCACCCACACCCCGGGGTGCTCGTTGACCACGGATAGGTCGCTGTCGGGACGGAACCGACTGCAGGTTTCGTCGACATCGACCAGGATCTCGCGTGCCAACGAGGTCGCGAGCCTCAGTTCGGCCGGATCCTGGGTGGCCACCACGACGTAGGTCCCGATGGCATCGAAGCGGGAGA
>JBFIDC010000222.1:0-5700 GCA_041581495.1 Nocardioides sp.
GATACACGTTCAACACTGGGCATGTACTTAGCCTAACTCATTACCCTTGCTAATCAAATCGCGCCGTCGACATGTCCTCTATCGAGCAGGGACGTCGGGGGCTACCGTGCGGGGATGACGTCATCGCAGGTCAACACGGAGGTCCTGGCACAGGCTCGAGAGTGGCTCGCCAACGACCCCGACCCCATCTCCCGCGATGAACTCCAGGAGTTGATCGCCGCCGTCGAGGGCGGGGACCCGGATGCCGCGGCCGACCTGGCCGACAGGTTCGACGGCACCCTCGAGTTCGGGACCGCCGGGCTGCGGGGCGCGGTGGGCGCCGGCCCGAACCGGATGAACCGAGTGGTCGTCAGCCGAGCGGCAGCGGGACTCGCGGCCTACCTGAAGCAGCAGGGAGCGGTCGGCCCGGTGGTGGTCGGCTACGACGCCCGGCACCGCAGCGACGACTTCGCCCGCGACACCGCTGAAGTCATCACCGGGGCGGGCATCCCGGTCCACGTCCTCCCCCGGCCGCTGCCCACCCCCGTGCTCGCCTTCGCCATCCGCGACCTGGGCTGCGCGGCGGGAGTGATGGTCACCGCCAGCCACAACCCTCCCCAGGACAACGGCTACAAGGTCTACCTGGGTGACGGCAGTCAGATCGTGCCCCCGGCCGACGCCGACATCGCCGCTCGCATCGCCGAGGTCGGATCCGTCCTCGACCTGCCCCGGGCCACGACCGCTCATCTGCTCGGCGAGGAGGTGATCGACCGCTACCTCGACACGATCGCCGAACTCGCCACCGACGGACCGCGCAACCTCACCACCGTCTACACGCCTCTGCACGGAGTGGGTGGCACGTCGGTGATCCAGGTCTTGGAGACCGCCGGCTTCGGGTCCCCGATCATGGTGCCCGAGCAGGAACAACCCGACCCCGACTTCCCGACCGTCGCGTTCCCCAACCCCGAGGAGCCAGGGGCGATGGATCTGGCGATGGCCTTGGCGCAGCGACACCAGGCCGACCTCGTGGTCGCCAACGATCCCGACGCCGACCGCTGCGCCGTCGCCGTGCCCACCCTGCAGGGCTGGCGGATGCTGCGCGGCGACGAGGTGGGCGCCCTGCTGGCCCACCACCTGCTCGGCACCGGACACACCGGCACCTACGCCACCACGATCGTCTCCTCGTCCCTGCTGTCGAGGATGGCCGCGGCCGCCGGCCAGCCGTACGTCGAGACCCTGACCGGCTTCAAGTGGATCGGCCGGGTCGAGGGCTTGGCGTTCGGGTATGAGGAGGCGCTGGGCTACTGCGTCGACCCGGAGCATGTGAGAGACAAGGACGGGGTCTCGGCCCTGCTGTTGATCTGCGAACTCGCCGCTCAGTGCAAGGCGACCGGTCGGTCCCTTCAAGATGTGCTCGACGATCTGGCGATCCAGCACGGCCTGCACGCCACCGATCAACTCTCGGTCCGGGTCAGCGAACTCACCCAGATCACCGAGGCCATGGCACGCCTGCGCGCCGACCAACCAGCGTCGCTGGGTGGCTTCGCGGTCGAGGCCGTCGACGACCTGGCGTTGGGCAGCGTGGAGACCACCGGGCTCCCGCCGACCGAGGGGTTGCGGTTCCGCCTGGCTGACCGCGCCCGAGTCGTGGTGCGGCCCAGCGGAACCGAACCCAAACTCAAGTGCTACCTCGAGGTCGTGGCCCCGGTGGACCCCGAGGCGGGAGTCGACGCCGCCCGGGTCTGGGCTGCCGCGCGACTCGATGCGATCCGCCATGACATCGGTGCCGCCCTCGGGTTGTGACCTCGGGTCGTGACCACCGCTGGAGGACTGCTCAGGTCACCACGGCGACGATGAACAGCCCGAGCGCCAGCACCATCGCCACGATCTCCGGCCACGCCGGCTCACGGCGTACGCCGACGGAGTGCGGTTCGGCCGCGATGGCCTCCGCTGTCGGTTCGGGCAGGCCCTGGCGTCTGCGCGAGTCCTTGGCCGACTGCCGGATCCGGTCCTCGACGTAGTCGGCGTACTCGATGTTGACCTGTTTGCCGCCGCCGGGGAGGTGGCTACTGAAGCGCATCCGGTTGGGTCTGACCAGCGACTTGCGTGAGCGACCGATGGCAGGGCTCACGTAGCGCTTGCCGCCCGCTCGCACCGCCATCACCTGCCGCACCGTGATCTCCTCGACGGCCGCCACGGGGATCCGCACGGTCTCGAACATGTTGCGGAAGACCAGCGTCTCCTCGCCGACCGCGACCCGCGGTCGTAACGCCGCTGCCCAGACCAGCACCACGGCGACCAGGGATGCGGCAGCAAGCCCGTCGGAGATGCTGTCGCGGTCGCGGATCCACGCGGCGATGATGACCAGGGCGAACGCCATCGCAAGCCCACCGGAGACCAAGCCCCCAGTTGGTTTGAACCGCTCGAGGGTCTCCTCGCTCACCGTTCTCCTCACCGATATGACCAGCGTTCGCCGAAGTGAGCGAGACGCGGGACAAGCCTATGCTGGGCGACATGAGCACCTCGCCCGCCGCCACCACGGGGCCACCCGCCGCGTTCGCGGACGTGACCGCCTCGGAGGCGACGCTCAGGCGCTTCCTCGAGGGACTACCCGGTGTCGATCAGGTCGGCGCCGAGGCCCGAGCAGCAGCGCTGAGCACTCGCTCGATCAAGACCACGGCCAAGGCCTACGCCATCGACCTCGCCATCCGGATGGTCGACCTCACCACCCTCGAGGGCCAAGACACCCCCGGCAAGGTGCGCACACTGTGCGCCAAGGCGGTCCGACCAGACCCCACCGACCCGACCTGCCCATCGACGGCAGCGATCTGCGTCTACCCCGACATGGTCGCCACGGCCAAGCAGGCGCTCGGCGACAGTGGCGTGAAGGTCGCCTCGGTCGCGACCGCCTTCCCCAGTGGCCGAGCCTCACTGGCGGTCAAACTCGCCGACACCCGCGACGCTGTGGCTGCCGGGGCCGATGAGATCGACATGGTGATCGACCGGGGCGCGTTCCTCACCGGTCGCTACTTGCAGGTCTTCGACGAGATCGCCGCCGTCCGCGAGGCGTGCCGGCGCCCGGACGGCACCGAGGCCCACCTCAAGGTGATCATGGAGACCGGCGAACTCGCGACCTACGACAACGTCCGCAAGGCGTCCTGGCTCTCGATGCTGGCCGGCGGCCACTTCATCAAGACCTCGACCGGCAAGGTCCAGCCCGCAGCCACCCTGCCGGTGACCCTGGTGATGCTCGAGGCGGTCCGCGACTTCCGCGAGGCGACCGGCCAGATGGTGGGCGTCAAGCCCGCGGGCGGGATCCGCACGACCAAGGACGCGATCAAGTACCTCGTGACGATCAACGAGATCGTCGGTCCCGACTGGCTCGACCCCGACTGGTTCCGCTTCGGTGCCTCCTCGCTGCTCAACGACCTGCTGATGCAGCGCAGCAAACTACTGACCGGCCACTACAGCGGCCCCGACTACGTGACGGTGGACTGATGGTCTCGACAGGCTCGACCAACGAAAGCTTCGAGTACGCGCCCGCACCGGAGTCCCGCGGGATCGTCGACATCAAGGCGTCCTACGGCCTGTTCATCGACGGCAAGTTCGTCGATGGCCGGGGCGAGGCCTTCAAGAGCGTCAACCCCGCGACCGAAGAGGTCCTGGCCGAGGTGTCCGAGGCCAACGAGGCCGATGTCGATGCCGCGGTCAAGGCTGCCCGCAAGGCACAGCGTGGCTGGGCGCGGATGCCCGGCGCCGAGCGCGCGAAGTACCTGTTCCGGATCGCCCGGATCATCCAGGAGCGCTCCCGCGAGATCGCGGTCCTCGAATCGATCGACAACGGCAAGCCGATCAAGGAGTCCCGCGACGTCGACATCCCATTGGCGGCGGCGTACTTCTTCTACTACGCCGGGTGGGCCGACAAGCTGGAGTACTCCGGCTTCGGCTCGACGCCGCTCGGCGTCGCCGGCCAGGTCATCCCCTGGAACTTCCCGTTCCTGATGCTCTCGTGGAAGATCGCGCCGGCCCTGGCCTGCGGCAACACCGTCGTGCTCAAGCCCGCCGAGACCACGCCCCTGACCGCGCTGCTGTTCGCCGAGATCTGCCAGCAGGCCGATCTGCCCCCCGGAGTCGTCAACATCCTCACCGGCGCGGGCTCGACCGGGCAGGCGCTGGTCAGTCACCCGGACGTCGACAAGGTCGCGTTCACCGGGTCCACCGCCGTCGGGCGAGCCATCGCCCAGTCGGTGGCCGGCAGCGAGAAGCGGGTCACCCTCGAACTCGGCGGCAAGGCCGCCAACATCGTCTTCGACGACGCCCCCATCGACCAGGCGGTCGAGGGCATCGTCAATGGCATCTTCTTCAACCAGGGCCACGTCTGCTGCGCGGGCTCGCGCCTGTTGGTGCAGGAGTCGGTGGCCGAGGACGTGCTCGAACGCCTGAAGCGACGGATGGGCACGTTGCGGTTGGGCGACCCGCTCGACAAGAACACCGACGTCGGGGCGATCAACTCCGCCGCTCAGTTGTCCCGCATCCGTGAGTTGTCTGCCGTCGGCGAGGAAGAGGGTGCCGAGCGCTGGTCGGCTCCCTGCGAGTTGCCGAGCAATGGCTTCTGGTTCCCACCGACGCTGTTCACCGGTGTCAGCCAGGCCCACCGGATCGCCCGCGAGGAGATCTTCGGCCCGGTGCTGTCGGTGCTGACCTTCCGGACCCCGGCCGAGGCGGTCGCCAAGGCCAACAACAGCCCGTACGGCCTTTCGGCGGGGATCTGGACCGAGAAGGGCTCGCGGATCCTCCAGGTGGCCTCAGAACTGCGGGCCGGCGTCATCTGGGCCAACACGTTCAACAAGTTCGACCCCACCAGCCCGTTCGGTGGTTACAAGGAGTCGGGCTACGGCCGCGAGGGCGGCCGCCACGGACTGGAGGCATACCTGCGATGAGTGACAAGACCGGCAGGGCAGAAGTCCGCAAGACCGCCAAGCTCTACATCGGCGGCGCCTTCCCGCGCTCGGAGTCGGGCCACAGCTATGCGGTCAACGACGCCAAGGGACGCTTCGTCGCCAACGCGTCGCTGGCCTCCCGCAAGGACGCCCGCGATGCCGTCGTCGCGGCCCGCAAGGCCTTCGACGGCTGGTCCGGACGCACCGCCTACAACCGTGGCCAGGTCGTCTATCGGATCGCCGAGATGCTCGAGGACCGGCGTCCGCAGTTCGTCGCTGCCGTGCAGCAGTCCGAGGGACTCTCTGCAGCCCGGGCCGACAAGGTCGTCTCGGCCAGCATCGATCGACTCGTCTGGTACGCCGGGTGGGCCGACAAGATCACCCAGGTCGTCGGCAACGCCAACCCGGTGGCCGGGCCGTACTTCAACCTCTCCACCCCCGAACCGACCGGCGTGGTCGCGGTCCTGGCGCCGCAGTCATCCTCACTGCTCGGTCTGGTCAGCGTGATCGCGCCGGTGATCGTCACCGGCAACACCGCGGTGGTGGTGTCCGCCTTCGAGCGCCCACTGCCCGCCGTGGCGCTGGGCGAGGTGCTGGCCACCTCAGACGTGCCAGGCGGAGTGGTTAACATACTCACCGGCTCGGCGGCGACCATCGCGCCCTGGCTGGCCTCCCACCTCGACGTCAACGCCATCGACCTCACCGGGATCGCCGGAGAGACCGCGCTGGCGACCGAACTCGAGCAGGCGGCCGCCGAGAACCTGAAGCGCGTCGTCCGGGC
>JBFIDC010000223.1:0-5681 GCA_041581495.1 Nocardioides sp.
GAAAAAGGCGACCAAGAAGAAGGCCGCGAAGAAGTAGCCGATCGAGCGACGGGTGAGGAGGCCCGGATCGGGTCCCCGCGGCGGCCCCGTCCAGCGCGCGGCGACTCCCCACCGCCTCAGAGGTAGGTGGTGCGGGGATGGATGGCGTGGGCGCCGGCGACCCGGTCGAGGAAGAGCAGTCCCGCGCAGTGGTCGATCTCGTGCTGCAGGGCCCGCGCCTCGAAGGCATCGGTGGTGATCTCGACGGCTGCGCCGGTTCCTGGCAGGTGGCCCCGAACCGTCAGCCGACTGGCCCGTCGCACATCACCGGTGAAGTCGGGCACGCTCATGCAGCCCTCGCGGGCACGCTCGTTGCGACTGGCTGAGACCACCTCGGCGTTGCACAGCGCGAATGTCCCGTGGCCGGTCCGAGTCTTGGGGTGCTCGGAGACGTCGACGCAGAAGACCTGAGCGGTCACCCCGACCTGAGGAGCCGCCAGCCCCACACATCCTGGGCTCACACGCATCGTGGCGATCAGGTCCGCGGCGAGTTGAACCACCTCGGCAGCGGTTGGATCGACCCGTGGGCACGGCGTACTCAGCACCTCGGCTGGAGCACGAACGACCTCGAGCACCCGGCCGGCGACTCCGAGCGCAGTCTCGGACCACTGCGCGACCTCGAGGTCGGTCACAGTTCGTCGACGTCTGCCGGGCGCAGAGTGGCGCGCACTCCGAGCCGGTCGGCCGCGCCGCCGACCGCCGCCTCGAGGCCGGTGAGATCCACGTCCTCCGGCACCGCGATCTCGGCGATCAGCAAGTAGAGGTCACCGGCAAGGCGAGTGGTCAGGTCGGTGATGTTGCCGCCGACCGAGGCCACCTCGGCGACCACGGCCGAGACGATGCCCGGGCGGTCGCCGCCGTGCACGGTCAGGATCCACGAGCCAGCGGACCCGGTTGCGCCGGCGCTCTCCGCCCCCGAGGGGACCGGGCGCACCGAGACCGTCAACGATCCGTCCTCGACCAGCGGCGCCAACGCGTCGGTGATCTGCTCGGCATTCGCGGACCCCGCGCAGATGAGCATCATCGCGAAGTGCCCACGCAGCAGCGTCATCGTCGAGTCCTCGAGGTTGAGCCCGAGTTCGGCCAAGCCGGCGGTCGTCTCGGCGATGATTCCGGGCCGGTCGCGGCCCATCACCGTCACGGCGTAGGACGTCGACGAACCGGGCTCGGGGACTGACGGGGTCTCTGACATGCTCACGCCCGCAGTCTGGCAGCCTCCGCGGCCCGACCGAGGACCTCATCGAGCATCGGCTCGGTCAACCTGCCGGTGAAGGTGTTCTGCTGGCTCACGTGGTAGCAGCCGAGCAGCAGCACGCCTGGATGGTTCGGCAGCGCGAGTTCGGCCTCCGCGCCATGGGTGAACTTCGGTGTGGGACGAGGGATCTGCGCGCCCACACGGCTCAACGCACGCAGGGAGGCCTGCCAGCCGAAGCCACCGAGAGTGACGACAACTCGCACACTGGGCAGCACCAGGTCCAGTTCGGCGTCGAGCCACGGCGCACAGGTGTCGCGCTCCTGCGTGGTCGGCTTGTTCTGCGGTGGTGCGCACCGCACGGGGGCCACCAGCCGAACCCCGTGGAGTTGCAGACCGTCCTCGCGCGAGACCGCGGTCGGCTGGTTGGCCAGGCCGACGCGGAACAGACTCGCGAACAACCAGTCCCCCGATCGGTCACCGGTGAACATCCGCCCGGTGCGGTTGGCGCCATGCGCGGCCGGGGCCAACCCGACGATCAGGATGCCGGGCGCCTCGGCTCCGAATCCCGGCACCGGCTTTCCCCAATATTCCTGGTCTCGGAACGCCGCGCGTTTCACACGAGCGACCTCCTCGCGCCACTCCACCAGCCGCGGGCACTGGCGACACGAGGTGATCTCATCGGCCAACTCGTCGAGGGCGCTCATCGCATCGACCACGCGATCCCATCGAGGATGTCGGCCTCGGAGACGACCATCGTCTCGGCCGACGTACGCCGCAGCACGCGCGAGAGAATCAGGGCGCCCGCGCCGATGACGTCGGCCCGGCCCGGGTGGAGCCAGGGGAGTTCGAGCCGCTCGGCCACCGACATGGCGAGCAGTCGCTCCGCGAGGCGGTGGACCTCGGCAACAGGAAGGACCGCCTGGTCGATCAACGATCGGTCGTAGGCGGGCAGGTCGAGAACCCCGGCGCCGATCGAGGTCGCCGTGCCGGCAACGCCGACCACGGTGGCCGCGGCATCGATCGGCACCGTGAGGCGATCCAAGGACCCGTCGATGTCTGCCGCGCAGGCAGCGATCTCTTCGGCCGTGGGCGGGTCCGAGAGCAGGTGTCGTTCGTGCAGGCGCACCGAGCCGATGTCGAGCGAGTCAGAGGAATCCGGGCGTGTGGAGCCGAGGACCAACTCGGTCGATCCACCACCGATGTCGACGACCAGCACCGGCAGTTCGGGCGCATGCCTCAAGTTGCGGAGGGCACCGTCGAAGGCGAGCGCGGCCTCCTCCTCACCCGAGACGACCTCGGGTTCGACGCCGAGTCGCTCGCGGACACCGGCCACGAAATCGGCGGCGTTCGAGGCGTCTCGGCTGGCCGAGGTCGCGCAGAAGCGGATCTCTGCGCAGCCGTGGACAGCGATCAGCGCCGCGTATTCGTCGATGGCGGCGAAGGTCCGCGCCAGCGCCTCCTCGGACAGCCGCCCGGTCGCATCGACTCCCGCTCCCAGCCGCACCATCCGCATCTCGCGGACGGCGACGTCGGGGAGGTCGCCGATGAGGAGTTTGATCGTGTTGGTGCCGCAGTCGATCGCGGCCACTGGGGCTCCCAATTCACCCGTCCTCGGCCGGAGCCACGCACGGGTCGACACGGGGGTCGATGCAGGGGCCGACACAGGGGCCGGTGGACCACCAGTCCCCCAGCAGGTCGAGCACCTCATCGCCGAGCGGATTGACGCCGCGACCGGCCGCCAAGGCGTGTCCGGCGAGCACGTGGAGGCACTTGACCCGGTTCGGCATCCCGCCGGCCGAGATGCCCGCGATCTCGGGAACGTCCTGACCTGCCTCGCGCCCCAACCTCTCGCGGGTGGCCAGGTAGTGCTCGTGTGCGGCCGTATAGGCAGCGGCCAGGTCGGCGTCCTCGCCGAGCCGTGCCTCCATCTGCTTCATCAGCCCCGACCCCTCCAGCGTCCCGATCCGGGACGCGGCGCGTGGGCAGGTCAGATAGAACGTCGTGGGGAACGGCGTGCCGTTGGGCAACCTCGGCAGGGTCGTGACGACGTCCGGGTTGCCGCAGGGGCAACGGTGGCCCACCTCGTGGATGGCTCGGGGTTCTCGGCCCAACTGAGCTGCCACGGCGGCCTGGTCAGCGGGGTCGATCACGATCCGGTCTTGTCCTTGGAGCCGTCGATCTCGGCCAACGGAGGCTTCTTGGCCTTCGGCGGGTGGCCCGCCAACTCCACCGACGCCCAGGCATCCGACCACCACGGCGTGGGCGTGGTGTTGAGCACCTGGGCCGGGTCGTCCAGGCTGGCCGACGGTCGCAACGCCTGACCGTTCTCGTCGAGAACGATGTAGGTCTTCTCGCCCGGCATGACGTATCCGAGTCGGGCACGTGCCTGTTGGGCGACGTAGGCCGGGTCGGACCAACGCTTCTTCTCGGCCTCGAGGGACTCGATCGCAGCCTGACGCTCCACGATCTGCGCCTGCACCTCGTTGATGTGGGCACGCTGCTGGAGGAACGCCTTCATCGAGGAGGCGTAGCTCACCATCAGCACGGCCACGACCATCAGCAGCACCGCGGCCCGACTCGTCAGGCGCGAGCGCGGCGAGGCCGGCACGGTGGCCGCCGGGGTCGGGTCAGCGGGGACGCCGGCGCTGCTGCGCACCGGACGCCCGGCGCCGGCAACCCGACCGGGCCCGGAGCGTCCGCGCGGGCCCGAAGACCCAGCGCGGCGTTGGTGACCCCGGGAGTTGGGCATCTCAGGCCTGGAACCTCGGGAAGGCACCGGCCCCGGCGTAGCGGGCCGCGTCGCCGAGTTCGTCCTCGATCCGCAGCAACTGGTTGTACTTGGCGACTCGGTCGGAGCGAGCGGGGGCACCGGTCTTGATCTGACCGCAGTTCGTGGCGACCGCGAGGTCGGCGATCGTGGTGTCTTCGGTCTCCCCAGAACGGTGACTCATCATGTTGCGGAAGCCGGCCCGGTGCGCGAGGTCGACGGCGTCAAGGGTTTCGGTGAGCGAACCGATCTGGTTGACCTTGACGAGCATCGCGTTGGCCTGGCCACCGTCGATGCCGCGCTGCAGCCGCTCGACGTTGGTGACGAACAGGTCGTCGCCGACGATCTGGACCTTGGCGCCCAACTGGTCGGTCATCGCCTTCCAGCCCTCCCAGTCGTCCTCGTCGAGGGGGTCCTCGATCGAGACGATGGGGTAGGCCGCGCACAACTCGGCGTAGTAGGCGACCATCTCGGCGCTCGACTTGGGGGCACCCTCGAAGGTGTAGGTGGTGCCTTCACAGAACTCGGTGGCCGCGACGTCCATGGCGAGGGCGATGTCGACGCCGAGCTTCTGGCCAGAAGCCTCGACGGCTTCGGCGATGAGGTCGAGGGCGGCCCGGTTCGAGTCCAGGTTGGGCGCGAATCCGCCCTCATCGCCCAGGCCGGTCGACAGACCCTTCTTCTTCAGCACCGACTTCAGCGCGTGGTAGACCTCGGCGCCCGAGCGCAGCGCCTCGGCGAAGGTGGGCGCACCGATGGGCGCGATCATGAACTCTTGGACGTCGACGTTGGAGTCGGCGTGCGCGCCACCGTTGAGGATGTTCATCATCGGCACCGGCAACAGGTGCGCGTTGGGGCCACCGACGTAGCGATACAGCGACAGCCCGGCCGAATCGGCTGCCGCGCGGGCCACGGCCAGCGAGACACCCAGGATCGCGTTGGCGCCGACGTTGGCCTTGTTGGGGGTGCCATCGACCTCAAGCATGGTCTGGTCGATCAGACGCTGGTCATCGGCGTCGAGCCCTTCGACGGCTGGGCCGAGCGTCTGGATCACGCCCTCCACGGCCTTGAGCACGCCCTTGCCGACGTAGCGGTCTCCGCCGTCGCGCAGTTCGACCGCTTCGAAGGCACCGGTCGAGGCGCCGCTCGGCACCATCGCACGGGCGAACGTGCCGTCGTCGAGCAGCACCTCGCACTCCACGGTGGGGTTGCCTCGAGAATCGAGGATTTCACGGGCGCCAACGGCTTCGATCACGGCCATGCGAGGTCACTCCTGAGTCGGGGAAGGGTGCCCACTCAGCCTAGAGCCCCGGGGGTCGGCAAGCGTGGAGGGTCTCACGCGCGCCCCCCGTTCGAGCCGATCGCGACACGGCGGGGGAAGCCCGTCTGGAGTTCTTCTGAGCGTCGCGCCGCTGTCACCCGTGGTTCGCCCGGAGCCGAAACGGTCGGAACCTCCCGACGTCGCACTTCAGAGAGGTTCTCCATGTTGAGTTCTCGCCGCCCCATCCGCGGCATCGCCCTGAGCGCCACCGGCGCCTTGGTCGCCGCGGCTCTCACCCAGGTCTCGGTCAATCCGTCGGCCCAGGCCGCCCCGCCCTCCGCGTCGACCGGCGCGCACTACTTCCAGCGACTGGCGACCTACCCGGTCTACCTCAACGTCCCGGCGGGCGTGGATCCGGC
>JBFIDC010000224.1:0-5581 GCA_041581495.1 Nocardioides sp.
ACAAGGCGCCATCGAACTGGCCTGGGACCTGGTCACCAAGTCCCAGGCAGAGGGCGGGTTCGGCCTGGATGAGAGCAGGCTCTATCCGAGCGTCTACGTCGACGACGCCGAAGCGTTCGACCTGTGGCGCAAGGTGACCGGCCTCCCCGCCGAACGGATCCTGCGCCTGGGCAAGCGTGAGAACTACTGGTCCATGGGCGTCCCGGGTCCGGGGGGTCCGTGCTCAGAGATCCTCTATGACCGCGGGCCCGGGTACGGGCCGGACTTCACCGCCGAGCACCTCGGTCCCGACATGCCGTTCGAGCTCGAGGACCGGCTCCTGGAGATCTGGAACCTGGTCTTCATGCAGGAGGAGTTGTCGGCGGTGCGAGCCAAGGACGACTTCGACATCGCCGGGCCGCTCCCGAAGCAGAACATCGACACCGGGATGGGCCTCGAACGGGTGGCCTTCTTGATGCAGGGCGTCGAGAACATGTACGAGATCGACGTGATGATGCCCGTGATCGCGCGCGCCCAGGAGCTCACCGGGCGCAGCTACGGCGCCAACCATGACGACGACGTGCGGTTCCGGATCGTTGCCGACCACGTGCGCAGTTCGATGATGCTCATCGGCGACGGGGTGACCCCCGGCAACGAGGGTCGCGGCTACGTGCTGCGCCGTCTCATGCGTCGGGCCATCCGATCGATGCGGTTGCTCGGCTTCGAGGACCCATCGCTCCCAGAACTCCTGCCGGTCAGCAGGGACAAGATGGGGGAGACCTACGACGAACTCCACCGCGACTGGCAGCGCATCTCGACGGTGGCCTATGCCGAAGAGGAGGCGTTCCGCGCCACGCTGCGTGCGGGAACCTCGTTGTTCGAGAACGCCGCGGTCGAACTCAAGAGCGCGGGGAGCACCCAGTTGTCCGGAGAGCGGGCCTTCGCTCTCCACGACACCTATGGGTTCCCGATCGACCTGACCCTCGAGATGGCCGCCGAGCAGGGCCTGGAGGTCGACGAGGCCGGATTCCGCCGGCTGATGACCGAACAGCGAGACCGCGCCAAGGCCGACGCACGCGCCAAGAAGGGCGCGCACCGTGACGCGAGCGCCTACCGAAGCGTGGCCGACACCATGGGTGAGGCTGTGGAGTTCACGGGCTACACCCAGACCGTCAGCGACGGCACCGTGCGCGGCATCGTCACCGCCGCCGGTGTGGTCGAGAGTGCCCGCGAGGGCGACGAGGTCGAGCTCATCTTGGACCGAACGCCGTTCTATGCCGAAGGCGGCGGTCAACTCGCCGACCAGGGCGTGGTCGAGTTGGCCAACGGCGCGCGCCTGCAGGTCAACGACGTCCAGTCGCCCATCACCGGTCTGATCGTGCACCAGGCCACCGTGCTGAGCGGCGAGGTCACCGCGGGGTTGGCCGCGCACGCTGCGGTCGACCTGGAGCGCCGGCTCTCGATCTCCAGGGCGCACACCGCCACGCACATGGTGCACAAGGCCTTCCGTGAAGCCCTGGGTGAAACCGCAACCCAGGCGGGCTCTGAGAATGCGCCGGGGCGGTTCCGTTTCGACTTCTCCGCCACGGGCGCGGTCCCGAACTCGGTGATGGCCGACGTCGAGGCACGCGTCAATGACGTGATCCTCGATGACCTTCTGGTGCACGCCGAGGTGATGAGCCAGGCAGAGGCCGTGAAGTCGGGTGCCATGGCGCTGTTCGGTGAGAAGTACGGCGACTCGGTGCGCGTGGTCTCGGTGGGCGATTGGGCTCGTGAACTGTGCGGCGGCACGCACGCGGGGAGCTCGGGCAAGCTCGGCGTGATCAAGTTGCTGGGGGAGTCGTCGATCGGTTCGGGGGTGCGCAGGGTCGAGGCCCTGGTCGGTACCGATGCCTACCGGTTCCTGGCTCGCGAGCACGTGCTTGTCGCGCAACTCTCCGAGGCCCTCAAGGTGCGCCCCGAGGAGTTGCCCGAACGGGTCAACGACGTGCTCGAGCGACTCCGCACGGCCGAGAAGGACCTGGAGAAGGTCCGGGTCGCCGCGCTGCTGGGGCGGGCCGCCGAACTGGCCGCCTCCGCGCAGGCGGTCGACGGGATCGCTGTGGTGGCCACCGCGGCACCGGGTGCCGGCGGCGGCGACGTACGCACCCTGGCCCTCGACGTGCGCGGCCGACTGCCGGGGGACCAAGCCGGGGTCGTGGTCGTGGTGGGCGAGGCCGAGGGCAAGGTGGCAGTGGTCGCCGCGGTGAACGACCTGGCTCGTGCTCGCGGGGTGAGTGCCAACGAGATCGTGCGCGCGCTCGGCCCCCTGGTCGGCGGCAAGGGCGGCGGCAAGGATGACGTCGCCCAGGGCGGCGGAACCGACGGCTCACGGATCGATGAGGCATTGGCGCTGGTGCCGACCGAGGTCTCTCGGATGGCCGGTTCCTAGTGCGTCATGGCGTCCGACTCGGTATCGATCCGGGCGATGCCCGGATCGGAGTCGCGCGTTGCGACCCGTCCGGATTCCTGGCCACGCCGGTCGAGACCGTGCGGCGTGGACGAGGTGACATCGCGCGACTGAAGGCGATCCACGACGAGATCGCCGCCGAGTCCGACGTCTTGGAGGTCGTGGTCGGTCTTCCGCGCTCTCTCTCGGGTCGCGAAGGCCCTGCTGCGGCCAAGGTCCGCCAGTGGGTGGCGGGTCTGGCTCGCGTCCTCGCACCGACACCGGTGCGACTCGCCGACGAGAGACTCACGACTGTGACGGCTGAGGCTATGCTGCGCGACCGTAACCTCAGTGGCGCTCGCAAGCGTCGTAGCGTTGTGGACCAGGCCGCCGCCGTGGTGATCCTGCAGCACGTGTTGGACACCGAGCGCTCCAGTGGCATCCCGCCCGGCGAGATCTTTGAAGGAGACCGCGAGTGAGTGACACCGACGGCGCGCCACCCAGTGGCCTACTTGGTGCCTCCTTCGAGGATGACGCCCCGCAGCAACCCGAGCACGACGAGGGCGGCACCCAGGCGGGTGGTCGCCGACGCCAGTCTCGGCGACGCGGCCCCGGCTGCCTGATCGGACTGGTCCTGCTCGGACTGCTGTTCGGGGGGCTCTACTTCGGGCTCACCAAGGGCATCGACTTCGTCCAGAGCCAGATCGAGGGCACCCCCGACTACCCCGGTCCCGGCACGGGTTCGGTGATCTTCGAGGTCCAGCCAGGTGAGAGCGCCGCGCAGATCGGGCGCAATCTCCAGGACGAGGACATCGTGAAGTCGGTCCAGGCGTTCATCGACGCCGCGAACGCCAACCCCGACAGCACCAAGATCCAAGTGGGCTTCTATGAGATGAAGACCCAGATGGCGGCGGAGGACGCGCTGAGCCTCCTGATCGACCCCGCCAACGCCGTCAACGAGACGATCACGATCCCCGAGGGTCTGCGCACCGTCGATGTGATCCAACGACTGGCTGAGAACACCGACTTCGGGGTCAAGGCGTTCGAGAAGGCACTGGCCAAGACCGACAAGTTGGGTCTTCCCGACTACGCCGGCGGGAACCCGGAGGGGTACCTGTTCCCGGCGACCTACGAGTTCGGTCCCAACGACAAGCCGATCGACATGCTGACCGCCATGGTCGATCGGTGGCGTCAGGCTGCCGATGATGTCGACCTGGAGGCCAAGGCGGCCGAAATCGGCTACACGCCGCAGGAGATCATGACCGTCGCCAGCCTGGTGGAGGCCGAGGGGCGTGGCGACTACACCGGCAAGATCGCTCGCGTCATCTACAACCGGTTGGAGATCGACCCCAACCCTTCGGCCGGCTTCCTGCAGATCGACGCCACCGTCAACTACGCCCTGGGACGCCCGGGCATCGTGCGACTGACCTTCGACGAGATCGACTCGGTGGCCGATTCGCCCTACAACACCTACCGGCAGAAGGGCCTCCCGCCAGGGCCGATCGAGGCTCCTGGACAGGCTGCGCTGGAGGCCGCCCTCAACCCGGCCGAGGGACCCTGGTTCTACTACGTCACCGTCAACCTGGCGACAGGGGAGACGAAGTTCGCGACCACCAACGAGGAGTTCTTGACCTACAAGAACGAGTTGGACGAGTACTGCGCGACTCAGTCCGACCGGTGCTGACCGGGTCCGCGGGGCCTGCGGGATGAACGTGCCTGGCAACCGTTGCGCGGTCCTGGGCGATCCGATCGGGCACTCACTGTCCCCGGTCCTGCACACGGCGGCCTACCAGGCGATGGGTCTTGATTGGACCTACGAGGCCGTGCGCGTCCCCGCCGGGAGCCTCGCGGGGTTCCTCGATGGTTTGGATTCCTCGTGGCGTGGCCTGTCGCTGACCATGCCGCTCAAGCGAGAGGTCCTGCCACTGCTCGCCTCGCAGGACCCGTGGGTCGTCGAGACCGGCGCGTGCAACACGGTGGTGATCGCACCCGACGGGTCGAGACACGGGTCGAACACCGACGTCACCGGCGCCCTACGAGTGCTCGGTGGGGACAATCCGGCGCCTCGGCGTGCCCTGGTGCTGGGCGGGGGCGCCACGGCGACCTCGGTGCTCATCGCCCTGCGCGAGCGTGGGCTCACCGACGCCACGCTCGCGGTGCGCAACCCCGAGACCGCCGCCGAGACGCTCAGCCGAATCGCAGCGCACCCCGACGCCCCGGAGGTGGAGGTGCGCACCCTCGACGACGTGGCGGCGTCCTCGATCGGTGCCGACATCCTCGTCTCCACAGTGCCTGTCGCGGCCCAGACCCCGGCCTTGCTCGAGGCCACCCGCGAGATCCCCGTGATCTTCGATGTCATCTATGATCCGTGGCCCACGCCGCTGGCCTCGGCCGCGCGTGATTCCGGACGCGGACTGCACAGCGGTCTGGACCTACTAGTGGCACAGGCGGTCGACCAGGTGAGGCTCATGACGGGACGGTCCGAGGTGCCGGAGGCGGCGATGCGGCGCGCGGCAGAAGCGGCACTGGAGTCCCGCTCGTGAGCGCAATGCTCCTCGCTGCCTGTGCGGCCGGGTGCGCCGCGAGCGGCGCGCTGATCCCGACGGTGATCTCGCGCCTGCCCGAGCCGCCGCCCCCGAAGCAGTCCGATGACCCCGAGGTCGTCCCCGAAGATGCCGCGAGTGCCACACAGGTGCCCACCGCACCCGCGAAGGTCTCGCGGAGCAGTCTGCGCCCGGTCCCGGAGTTCACGCTGTGGGGCATGAGCGCCGTCGAGGGCGACAAGGAGTCCTATCGCTCCATGGCGCGTCTGCCCGGACTGCTCTGGGGATCAGTGCTCGCCTGCGCGATCCTCGGCGCCATCGTGGCGTGGCGGATCGGGCCTGAGCCGGCGCTGGCCGTGCTGCTGCCGGTGGTCCCCGTCGGCGTCGCGATCGCGGTCATCGACTGGCGAACCCGGCTCATCCCGTCGCGACTGGTGCTTCCGGCCACCGGCGTGGTCATCTTCGCTGCCGCGGTGATCACGGTCGTCACCGACGATCCTGCAGCGCTCACACGAGGTTTGGTCGCCATGGGTTTGGTGCGGTCGTTCTTCTGGGTGCGGTGGTTCATCCGTTCCGCGGGGATGGGTTTTGGAGACGTCAGACTTTCGGCCGTGCTCGGCTTCGCACTGGG
>JBFIDC010000225.1:0-5483 GCA_041581495.1 Nocardioides sp.
AGGGGTTCAGCCGAGGCGCGACGAGGTCGCCCTCGACGTTGGTCTCCCAGAACTCCACCTCGACGGTGCAGCCCTGACTGAGCAGGTGCGGGCGGGCGTTGGGTCCGGCCGGCCACGGCTCGAGCGCGAGCCACGCGGTCCGGCCCCGCTGGAGCAGGCGGGCCAGATCGGGGACGGCGCCGCGGCGTTCGTGCCAGCCGGCGTTGGCCGGATCCCGCAGCGAGAGATAGCCGGGCGCGTCGGCTGTGGCCAACGCCTCCAGGAACCGTCCACGGTCCCGGGTCGGCACCACGACGACGGGCGCCTCGCGCTGGTGGGGTGGGATGACCAGCCACTCGTCGCTGGCGGCGCGTGCGGCCTCGACAGCGGCCGCGAGTGCGGTTCGTCTGGCTTGGAGGGGGGTGACCCCGGCGGCGTCGACCTCCGGCGCCGTGGTCGGGGTGCGCGGGGGGACAGAGGACAGGGCCGCGAAGCGGGGTCGCGAGGCGCGCCGGGCCACGGCGTCCTCGAAGACGGCGACCCACCGCGCCGCGATGGCGTCGGCGTCCCATTGGAGAGATGACTCGAGCGCACCCGCTCCGAGCCTGGCGCGGAGGTCGTCGTCGCCGGCGAGGCGCAAGAGCGCCGCGGAGAGACCAGCCACCGACTCCGCTGTGACCAGCAGGCCGTTCACCTCGTGCTCGACGATCTCGCGGGGCCCCGATGCACAGTCGAAACTGACGCACGGGACTCCGGCGGCCATCGCCTCCTGGAGGACCAGGGGGAAGCCCTCGGAGCGCGACGTCAGGGCCGCGATGCCGGCCTTGGCCCACTCGCCGGCCATGTCGGTGACCGCTCCGGGCAACTCCACCCGGTCATAGAGGCCGCGCTTGCGGGTCTCGCGGATCAGGTGGGGCCGCTGGTGGCCCGCCCCGAGAATGCGCAACCGCCAGTCGGGGAGTTCGTCGGCGACCTCGGCGAAGGCCTGGACCAGTTTGGTGAACTGCTTCTCCATCACCAGACGCCCGGCGCTCACGATCACCTTGCTGTCCAGCAGCGATCGCGGCGCCGCCCCCTGGGGCAAGGCGTTGGGCATGACGACCGTCGTGGGCGCCACCGGGCCGAGTTCTTCGCGCAACCACTCCTGGATCGCGGGAGTCAGCAGGGCCACGGTGTCGGCTCGCGGGGCATAGGCGAGCAGCGGCTCCATCCCCGAGGTTCGCTGAGAGGAGGACCGGTGCTCCTGGTGCACCACGACCACCGAGTCCGGCAGGAGTTGCACCGCACTGGCCAGCAGCGCCGGCGTCACGGTGACGACGACATCGGCCCGGAGGTCACGCAGCGCGTGCTCCAGTGCGATGTCGGTCAGGGCCGAGAACTGGCGATCCCAACGGGCGGGGACCAGCACCGACTCCGCGTCGTGCAGGGCCCGTGGGTCCGCACCCGGGGCGAGGGCCGTCTCGAGGAGTTCGGGTGTCTCGCCGGTCAGGTCGATCAGCGGTCGCAGCGAGACCCGCGAGTCGACGGCGTAGTGCGGTTCGGTCGCGGAGCGCAGCAGGCTCACGATCGTGACGTCGTGACCCGGGGTCTGGGACACCAAGGCGTTGGCCTGGGTGATCGCGGACCGCTCGGTGCCGCCCATCGCGTAGGCCGACAGGACCAGGTAGACGATCCTCATGGGCGCCCGCCGGCCAGTGGTGTGACGGTCGCCGGTGGATGGTCGAGTTCGTCGGGGTCGAGCACCCGGACGACCAGCAGCGAGTCCGGATTCCAGCGGAACCGGGCGCGGGGTCGGTCCTCGTCGCCGTCCTGGTCGTGGAGTTCGGGCAGCAGCACCGCCCGGTGCGGATCGGCCAGGTCGCTGCGGCCACGCCGGATCTTGACCCACTCGGCCTCGGTGCCGAGAGCGAAGCGGACGATTCCGAAATATCCGGCGGGCAGGTCGCCGGCGCCGATCAACGCCTCGACATGTCCACTGTGCGCGGTCACCGGCAGCACATCGAGCACCTGATCGTCGGTGTCGAGCAGCAGCAGATGATCGCCCTGACGCACCCCGCCGGGAGGGCGCAGCGTCAGATGAACGTCGGGTCCACGCAGTTCGATGGCCTCGAGCAGCGCCGTCGGTGGCGCGGGCGCCCGGTGCACGCGGAGCGAACCCTGCTCGGAGCGGAGGAGGCTGAACCGGGTCAGCCCGTCCGGTGAGACCGGGATCCGAATCGGGTCGGGCGAGTCCAGCGGGGGAGTCCACACCGACTGGGCGCGCCGGCCCTCGCCCACCACGACGTCGTAGGTCGCCTCGTCGGCCGGGAGCAGCGCGAGCAGGTCGGTCACCGACTCCAGGGGGTAGGCGGTGCCGGACCCCGGGTCGCGGAGCGCGACCGGCTCATCGTGCTCGAGGGTCAACCACAGGTGCCGCCCGTCGAGGATGCCGGCGTACGCCGCGATCGGGCCACGCGAGGGCGGTTGGTCGCCCTCAGGCCGACGACGGGGCGTGAGTTTCACAGGCCGGAGATGCCCTCGCCGCCGCCTGCCTGCTCGTCGAAGTTCTCGTGCTCGAGCAGGTGCAAGATGGGGACCCCGACCCGTCGGCGGGCCTGTGAGGTCCAGTCGACGTGGAAGAACTCGGCCACCACGTGCGGCTCGGTGATGATGATCGCCTCGCGGGCATCGACCTCGGTGACCTTCTCGGAGAGCGCATCGATCGGGTCGAGGGTGACCAACGTGCCCTGGGCCGTGGCCCCGGTGGCCCGCAGTGCCTCCAGAGTCTGGTCGAGAGCCCGCTGGCTGTCCTCGCGGACCTGCGCAACGATCTCGCGTACGTCGATCTCGGGCAGCGGGAACTGACCGCTCAGGGGATCGGCGACACCGATGCCGCCCATCGCTGCCTGCAGGCGGGCCGGAGCATCGTCGAGGGGGAGCAGCACGTGATAGGCGACCGGGTCCTCGATCCCTTCGTGCAGGGACCGGACGCGGGTCGCGTCGTCACTGGTGAGTCCTTCCTCGAGGAGGATGACCACGGAGTACGGCGAGGAGTCGGGCACGGGAGGACTCTATCGCCGATGCCGCCCGCCGCTCAGCCTCCCGCTGAGCCGCTCAGCACCTCACCGAGGTCGTAGCTCACCGGCTCCTCGAGTTGCTCATAGCCGCAGGACTCGGGATCGCGGTCGGTGCGCCACCGCTTGAACTGCGCGGTGTGCCGGAAGCGGCGTCCCTCCATGTGTTCATAGCCCACCTCCAGCACGCGTTCGGGGCGCAGAGGCGTGAACGAGAGGTCCTTGCCCTGACTCCAGCGGCTCTGGGTGCCGGGCACCCGGTCGGGGTTGGCGGTCAGTAACTCCGCCCAGTGCCCCCAGGGGTGCTCCTCGATGGGGCAGACCAGTGGTTGCAGTTCCTCGATCAGTTCGGCGCGTCGCGCGTCGGTGAACGAGGCAGCGACACCGACGTGCTGGAGTCCCTCCTCGGTGTGCAGGCCGAGGAGCAGGCTGCCGAGCAACGGGCGCTCCGGAGTCGAGTTCTTGTGTTCGCGATAGCCGGCGACCACGACGTCGGCGGTCCGGGAGTGCTTGATCTTGAGCATGGTGCGGGCGTTCTCGGCGTACGGCGCCGAGTGGGGTTTGGCCACCACCCCGTCGAGTCCGGCTCCCTCGAAGTGTTCGAACCAGCGTTGCGCTTCGGCCGTGTCGGTCGTGATGCGGGTCAGGTAGCACGGGCCGTCGGCTCCGAGGTGGGCCAGCGCTTCCTCCAGGGCGGCGCGGCGTTCGACGAATGGTCGGTCAACGTAGGAGTCGTCGCCCAGGGCCAGGAGGTCGAAGGCCACGAAGCCCGCCGGGGTCTTCTCGGCGAGCATCTCCACGCGGGACTTGGCGGGGTGGATCCGATCCTGGAGGACCTCGA
This sequence comes from Nocardioides sp., assembly GCA_041581495.1. Classification (GTDB taxonomy): domain Bacteria; phylum Actinomycetota; class Actinomycetes; order Propionibacteriales; family Nocardioidaceae; genus Nocardioides. Next base: position 3,874 of record JBFIDC010000225.1, read on the forward strand.
ACTGGAGTCGGTCGCCCACTGCGACGAAGACCTCGCCGTCGAGCACGCACCGCTCGGGAAGTTGCTCCTTGATCGCCGTCACGAGTTCGGGGAAGTAGCGCGTCAGCGGCTTGGTGTTGCGGCTGGTCAGCTCGACCTCGTCGCCATCACGGAAGACCAGGCAGCGGAACCCATCCCACTTGGGCTCGAAGCTCAAGCCCCCGAACCTGTCCGGATCGGGGATCCCCTTGACCGACTTCGCCAGCATCGGACGGACGGGGGGCATGACGGGAAGATCCACGGACCGAGCCTAGACTTCGTTCCCGGCCCATCGCGGGCCTAAGGTTTCCGGTGCATTCCCCGGTTGGTCTGCCGGCAGGGCCCGCCTGACTTTGAATCAGGATTAGCGACGTAGGTTCGACTCCTACCCGGGGAGCAAGTGGAGCAGCGTCTGCGCAGGTCAGTGACGCCGAGGAACGGGACCAAACCGTCCTGCGACCGCGGGCCGACGTACCGATAGGCCGCAGTCGCCTCGACGCTGAGCGTGGGCGACGGCGTCTCGACCTCGTTAGGTACGTCTGACGGTCGCCTCATCGGCGTGGGAGTGCGCGCAGGCCCACCTCGCAATGAGGGTGAGTGTCGTAGGTTCGACTCCTGCCCGGGGAGCCCGCGGTCTGGGCCGCGCGCCATGGAAACGACGACAGGAATCTTGGTCTATGCCCGACGTTCTGGTGCTCGCCATCGGTCTGGCGGTCTTGGTCGTGGGTGGCGAGGTGCTGGTGCGCGGTGCCACGGCGACGGCGGCGGCAGCGGGGCTCAGCCCGATGATCATCGGGCTCACCTTGGTGGGCTTCGGGACCTCGAGCCCCGAGTTGGTGACCAGCCTGACGGCGGCCTACCAGGGCGCGCCCGACATCATCGCGGGCAACGTGGTGGGCTCCAACACCGCCAACGTGCTGCTGATCCTGGCGACGGCGGCGCTCATCTCACCGTTGGCGGTGGAGCCGCGCAGCTTCAAACGCGAAGGGTCGATGGTCGCCTTCGCCACCTTGATCGCCGTCGTGCTGACGCTGGTGGGGGGAGTCGGCCGGATCACCGGCCTGGCCATGCTGGTGTTGCTGATCGCCTACTTGGTCTATGTGGTCCGGGTCGAGCGAGCCCAACCCGACGCCGAAGGTGCCGCCGCCGAACTGCTCGTCGAGGATCTGCCCAGCGTCTCGACCGGCATCTGGGGCGGGATCGCCCTGACGGTCGTCGGCATCGGGCTCACCATCGGCGGGGCGCGCTTCATGATCGACGGCGCCATCGGGATCGCCGAGACCATCGGCATCTCCGATGTCGTGATCGGGCTGACCATCGTCGCGCTCGGCACCTCGGCGCCCGAACTGGTCACCAGCATCATCGCCGCGCTGAAGGGGCACGCCGAGGTGGCGCTGGGCAACGTGATCGGTTCGAACCTGTTCAACATCCTGTTCATCTTCGGGACCACGGCGGTGGTGACGCCTTTCGACATCCCGAGCGCGCTGGCCTCGCGAGACATCTGGGTGATGGCCGGCGCAACCGTGCTGATGCTGGTGGTCGCCCGCAACGGGTTCAAGATCCACCGGTGGGAGGGCGCGGTGATGCTGGCG
>JBFIDC010000226.1:0-5446 GCA_041581495.1 Nocardioides sp.
GCGACGACCTCCTTGCCCGCGCCCGTCTCGCCGGTGATCACCGTGAGTCCGGGGCCGAGTTCCAAGGTGGTGGACTCGATCACCCCCAACTGGGTGATCCGGATCTCCTCAAGCATCCGGCTCCTCCCAGGGCGGCACCGCGGTGTGAGGTGCCTCGGAGCGTTGCTCCTCGGCGCGGCGTCGACGTTGCGCCGAACCTCGCCACCCCTCGACCGGCAGATCGAACTTGGCGACCAAGCGGTCGGTGAACGGCGCAAGATGCAGGCGTGCCAGCCGCACGGGTTTGGGTCCGCGGCGCACTTCGATCCGGGCGCCCGGCGGCAGATCGACCGCGCGCCGCCCATCGCACCACAGCACCGCGGCGCCGTCCGTGCGGGCGATCACCTCGACCGCCACGACCGAATCCGGGGCGACCACCAGGGGGCGTGCGAACAGCGCATGGGCACTGATCGGCACGACCACCAGGGCTTCGACCCCTGGCCAGACCACCGGTCCGCCGGCACTGAAGTTGTAGGCGGTGGATCCCGTGGGAGTGGAGAGCACGACGCCGTCGCACCCCCATCGCGAGAGCGGACGCCCGTCGATCTCGACGACGACCTCGATCATGCGTTCCCGGGCGGCCTTCTCGATGCTGGCCTCGTTGAGCGCGAAGGTCTGATTCACCAATTCGCCGTCGCGGAAGACGCGGACATCGAGTGTCAGTCGGTCCTCTGCGATCCAGGTGCGTCCGACCACCGCCTCGATGGTGGCCTCGACGTCTTCGGGTTCGGCCTCGGCGAGGAACCCGACGTGTCCGAGGTTGACGCCGAGAACCGGCGTGCCGCTGGCCCGGGTCACCTCGGCGGCTCTCAGGATGGATCCGTCGCCCCCGACGACAAGTGCGAGTTCGCAGTCCGCGCCGGCGTCGTCTTCGGCGGCGACGAACTCGAGCGGGGGGTCATAGGCCTGCGCATCGAGGCCGAGTTCGGCGGCATCGGCTTCGAGCAGGCGAACGAGGAGTCCATGGCCGGTCAGCGACTTGCAGAACGCCAGTGCGACGTCACGGGCGGCGTCTCGGCCCGTGTGCGCCAGCAGCAGCACGCGTCGTTGGGTCGCAGCACTGCTCATGGGTCCAGCCTCTCATCCGCTACCCCCGCGCTGGTGGCGGTGCGGACGGCGTGGTCGATCGCGTCATCTCCGATCGTGGGGTCGCCCCGTCGCAACCACAAGAAGAACTCCACGTTGCCCGAGGGCCCCGGCAGTGGGCTGGTGGCCACCGCTCGAGCACCCCAACCCCGCTCGGCCGCGAGCGCGGCGATGGCGCAGACCACCTCGGAGCGGAGGGCGGGATCACGAACGACACCACCCTTGCCCAGACGGTCCTTGCCCACCTCGAACTGGGGTTTGACCATCAGCGCGAGGTCACCGTCGGCGCGGGTGACGCCGATCAGGGCGTCGAGGACCAGACGCAGGCTGATGAAGGAGAGGTCCCCCACGACGAGGTCGACGGGGCCATCGATCATCTCGGTGGTGAGTTCGCGCACGTTGGTCCGGTCGTGCACCCGGACGCGCTCGTCTTGGCGCAGCGCCCACGCCAGCTGCCCGTAGCCGACGTCGACAGCCAACACTTCGGCGGCGCCCGCACGCAGCAGAACATCGGTGAAGCCACCGGTGGAGGCACCCGCGTCGAGGCAGCGTCGGCCGGCGACGGTGAGGCCGGCCTTGCTGAAGGATTCGAGCGCGCCGGCCAACTTGTGTCCGCCCCTCGATGCGTATTCAGCGCGCTCCGGGTCTTCGCGGACCACGATCGCCGCGTCGGTGGTGACTCCCGTGGCGGGTTTGCTCGCGGTCGCACCCGCCACCTTGACCCGGCCCGAAGTCACCAGTTCGGCGGCGTGGTCGCGAGAACGCGCCAGCCCACGTCGGACCAGCTCAGCGTCCAGACGTAACCGTCGTGGCACCTCGGTGGACCTACTCGCTCCCGGCGTCGTCGAGTGCCCGACGAAGCTGGTCCTGAGCGCGACCGAAGATCTCAACGTGTTCGTGGACCGGCCGCTGCGTCACCTCGGCCATGGACGCGAGCACCTCGTCGACGGCCGGCACGCCAGTCTCGGGTGTTGCTGTCTCGGGTGTAGCTGTCTCGGGCACGTCCACCTCGGGTGCTGGGGTCTCGGGGGCCTCGGCCTGTGCCTGGTCGACGTCGTGCTCGGACATGTGTTGAGGCTATCGCGGGGGCTGGGCGCCATCGATGTCGACATGCTGACCTGTGGAGTCGGTGTAGGCCCAGGCCGCCACTGCCGCGGCCCGCCACCAGCCACCCGCGGTTCCTTCACCCGTGACCGACAGACGCCCGTGCGTGACGCGGGCCTGCCATCCATCACTGCTGGCGACCCCATCGGCGAGGTCGACACCGGGGTGGGTGACCTGCAGGCCGGCGAGGTCCAGGCTGATGTAGGTGGGGCGTTGGCCCGCGGTCGCGGTGACCAGATCACTCAGGTCGGTGACTCCGGTGAGCACCAGGAGTGAGTCGATGCCGAGATTCGCGGCGCCCTCGATGTCGGTGTCGAGCCGATCGCCCACCATCAGGGGACGTGCCCCGCCCACGCGACGCATGGTCTCTTCGAGCAACGGCGCCGACGGCTTGCCGGCCACCACCGGGTCGACGCCGGAGAATCGGCTCAAGGTCTCCACCAGCACCCCGTGCCCGGGCGCCACGCCGTAAGGAGTGGGGATCGTCATGTCGGCGTTGGTGGCCACCCACGCCAACCCGTCGCGCACCCGGACCGCGACTCGCATGATGTCTCGCCAGGCGATGTCGGGGCCGTACCCGGTCGCCACGGCGGCCGCGTCGGCGTCGACTCCGACGGGCACCAGGCCCGCCGCGATGAGCGCCTCCTCGAGCCCGGCTCCGCCCAGACACACCACGCGAGCGCTCGGGCCAAGGCGCACCGCCAAGAGTCCGGCCGCCGCCTGAGCCGAGGTCACCACGTCCTGCGTGTGTGCATCGACGCCGAGGTCCCTGAGGTGGGAGGCGACCGTCTCGGGAGGACGGGAGGCGTTGTTGGTGATGAACGCGATCCGCATCCCCCCTCGCCGCGCACCGTCGATGTTCTCGGCGGCTCCCGGTACTGCCGCGTCGCCGACATAGACCACGCCGTCGAGATCGAGCATCGCGAGGTCATAGGCCTCGCAGAGCGCGCGGGGGCTCGAACCCAGCGAATCCAACCCCACCACTCCTTCGATCGAGGCGAGCCCAGCGTGTGTGGACCCCGCTCCTAAACTTTGTTGATGGACTCTCGCGCGGTGGTGATTCCCCCGTACGTCGGGAGTCCGCTGCGCCTGGAACCCTTCACGGCTCTCCGGTTGGTTCCACGCCGAGTCGGGGACCCGGCGTCTCGACGCCTGTTCGCCCGACCGTACCGCTCGGTCACCACGCGACTGGCCCAGTGGCAAGAACGTGGGCAACTGCGGCGCGAGGAGGGCCCTGCGCTCTATCTCCACGAGTACACCCACGACGCGATCACGATCAGGGGCTTGGTCGGGGCGTTGGACGTCTCGCACCGCGCCGCGGAGGCCGCGGACAGCGCGGTCCTGCCCCACGAGGGGATACGCCCCGCCCAGGCGGACTCGCTCGCTGATCGGATGACCGATCTCGAACTGAACCCCGCCCCGATCCTGCTTGTCCACAAGGCGCCGACCCAGGTCCGCACCCTGGTCCGCCAGATCGCTCATGGCCCGGCCATGGACGACTTCGTGGATCGAGCCGGTCAGCGACACCGGATCTGGGCGATCCGCGATGAAACAGTCCTGGCCGTCCTCGCCGCCGCTCTCGCCCCCTGCCGCGTGCTGATAGCCGACGGGCATCACCGCTATGCCGCATACCTGAGGATGCAGGCGCGCGCGCCCGGGGGTGCGGCCGACCGGGGTCTGGCCATGCTGGTCGACCAAGAGGACACACCGTTGTTCTTGGGCCCCATCCACCGTGTGCTCTCCGGGGTCCGGCTCGAGGACCTGGCTGCGGCCGCCGAAGGGGTCGGCGCCGGCTACGAGTCGGCCGAGCGCAGCGTGGCATTGGCTGCCCTGGGCCCCCACACCCTCGTGGTCACCGACGGGTCCGATTGGGCCACGCTCAAACTCGATCTCGCCGACGAGCGGGCCGCGGTGGAGGCCCTTCACGAAGACCTCATCCCGGCGCTCCCCCGCGGGCCGTCTCGCGTGCAGTACCAACACTCGATGGAAGACGCGCTGGGAGCCATGCGCTCGGGTGGACTGACGATCGTGATGCCCGCACCCGACCTCGACGACGTCATGCGTGTCGCGGCGGCCGACCGCCTCCTCCCCGAGAAGGCGACCTCGTTCCAGCCCAAGCCGAGTGCCGGGGTCCTCATCCGCTCCCTGCGCGACGAATGAGCCGCCCCGAGGTCACCTCGACCTCGACGCGAGAGACACGGCCCTGCGGGGTGAGGAAGAACCGTCGCCGCAGGGCACCGGCGACCTCGACCACGTCGCCGACCGACCAGGTCTGCACGGACCTGCGCACCCGTCCTCCCCAGACCTTGCAGTCGAGGGCATCCACACCCGGCCGCGGGCGTGCTTTGTCCGGCGGCCGAGGCACGGTGACGCGGAACGTCCACAGCGGATCGCCACTGGGGAGCACCACCTGCTCGGGTTGAGCTGTCACCCGCCCCAGCAGTCTGACTTCGTTGACCGACTCCGGGACTGCCTCATGTGTCGTGGTCATCTCACCACCTCCGCCAGCCAACCTGACTGGAGGGACCCGCATCAGCGCACCTGTCCGCGGACCCTTGTGGAGAACTCGACATTCGGGGTCCTGTGGGCATGACGGGACCCACCACGGCCGTCAGAAAGCACCCCTGAAATGCAATCAGGGCCACCCCCAAAGGGGGTGGCCCTGATCAAAAGAATGTCCGGCGGCGTCCTACTCTCCCACAGCCTCTCGACTGCAGTACCATCGGCGCTGAAGGGCTTGACTTCCGGGTTCGGGATGGGACCGGGTATTTCCCCTTCGCTGTGGCCGCCGTAACTCTATGTGCTGGCTCACCTGATCCGAAGATCTGATGAACCAAGCAAACTCTTGGATTCATGTGTGGACGCGATACGCAACGTTGTGGTCTTTGTTGAGCATTTGTGGGACAAGCCCTCGGCCTATTAGTACCGGTCGGCTAGGCATTACTGCTGTACACCTCCGGCCTATCAACCCAGTAATCTGCTGGGGGCCTTACCTACTTAACGTAGTGGGAAACCTCATCTTGAAACGTGCTTCCCGCTTAGATGCATTCAGCGGTTATCACTTCCGAACGTAGCCAACCAGCCGTGCTCCTGGCGGAACAACTGGCACACCAGAGGTTCGTCCATCCCGGTCCTCTCGTACTAGGGACAGCCTTTCTCAAGTTTCCTACGCGCGCGGCGGATAGGGACCGAACTGTCTCACGACGTTCTAAACCCA
>JBFIDC010000227.1:0-5422 GCA_041581495.1 Nocardioides sp.
ACGACTGGGGCGCGATCACCGCCAACGCCTTGGCCGGCAACCAGGCGAACCCGTTCGCGCGCATCGTCAGCCTCGCCGTTCCGCCGCTCCCTGCGATGAACGGCGTCGCACCCCTGACGCTGCTGCGGCAGGCGCGCCTGAGTTGGTACACCCTGTTCAACCAGTTGCCCTACCTGCCCGAGCGCACCTGTGAGCGCCTCGTCCGCAAACTGTGGCGCGACTGGTCGCCGGGGTTCGATGCCCGCGAGGATCTCGGCCACGTCCTGGAGGCGCTCGCGCAGCCAGGCAACCGGCGCGCGGCCTTCGGCTACTACCGCGCCATCACCAAACCGTGGACGGTGCCGGAGATCTATCGCCCCTGGCAGGCAAGTCTGAACGCGCTGCCGGCCACGCCATTGCTGTATCTGCATGGTGTCGACGACGGCTGCCTGCAGGCGGGCTTCGCCGAGAGCGCAGCGAAGTCACTGCCCGACACGGCCGAGGTGCACCTGATCCCGGACGCCGGACACTTCCTCCAGGTCGAGCGACCGGCAGAGGTCAACGCCCTGATCATCGAGTTCCTCGGCCGCGCCTAGGGCGCCGCGAGGGAGGCCCGGGGCGTTGAAAAAGCGACGGTCTCCGAACGCAGCCACCCCCCACCGGGGCTGCGGCGCACATGGGGATGGAGACCGTCGCCTACCGAGCGAACTCGGTGGGCGAATACTAGGCGCCCGTGAACCACTAGCGCTATACCACCGATGGTGTCGACGTCGCCACGGCCACCGTGCCGTCTAGTTCCTGGTCGTGAACCAGGTGGGGCGAAAAGCCCTCGCTGCGCATCAACGCCAGCGTGAGATCACCCTGGCTGACACTGGTCTCGATCATCAGCCAGCCGTCAGGACGCAACCACTCGCGGGCCCCCGCGACGACCCGGCCCTGGAGGTCGACCCCGTCTAGTCCGCCGTCGAGAGCGACGCGGGATTCGTGCTCGCGGGCCTCTCTCGGCATCGTGGCGATGGACGCGCTGGGCACATAGGGGGCATTGGCCACGATCACCGCGATCTGACCGCGCAGTCGCTCGGGCAGGCCGTCGTAGAGGTCGCCCCGGTGAACCCGTTCGTCACCGAGGTTGCGGCGGGCACAGGACACGGCGGCCGGGTCGATGTCGCTGGCGTGCACCACGATGCCCGGACGCTCGGCGATCAACGCCGCCGCGATCGCCCCGGTGCCGCAGCACAGGTCGAGGGCGACATCGCCTGGCGCCAGCACCTCCAGGGCTTCGCGGACCAGCAGTTCGCTACGGCGTCGCGGAACGAAGACCCGCGGTGAGACGGCGATGCGCAGGCCCCGGAACTCCGCCCAGCCCAGGAGGTGTTCCAACGGGGTTCCGCCCAGGCGCCGCCGAACCAGTGACTCGAGGCGTTCGGGCGCCCGGTCCCCGCTGGTCGCCTCGAGGAGCAGGTCGGCCTCCTGCTCGGCGTACACGCAACCGGCGGCACGCAGTCGTTCGACCAGGGCGGTCGCGACCGGTGAGGACGTCATCGCCATGATGGTTTCATGCCCGGGCCGCTCGACCAGATCAGCATCATCGCGATCGGATATGCCGTCATCGTGGCGCTGGCCTGCGTCTACAGCGCCCTGCGCTGGCGGGCACGGCCGCCGTGGTTGGACTCGCTGGCGTGGATGCTCGAGGTGCTTGTGGTCATCCGTGCGCTGGCGGGCCTGGCCGTGTTGGCCGGAGGGTCTCGGCCTGAGGAGTTCAGCACTCACCTCGGCTATCTCATCGCCTCGGTCTGCATCGTCCCCATCGCCTTGGGCTCGGTGCCTGATGACCGTGGGCCGTGGTCGGTGGGCGTGATCGGAGTCGCCGCCGTCGCCGTCTTGGTGATCAGCGTGCGGATGATGACGACCCTGTGACCGGGTCTCCTGCCGGGCCGGGCCGGTCCGGCCCGCATCAGGTGCTGCTGGCCCTGTATGCCCTCTTCGCCCTCGCCGCCGGCGCGCGCAGCATCGTGCAACTGGCCACCCGGGCACACGAGGCGCCGCTGGCCTACAGCCTCTCGCTGGTGGCGGCGGCCACCTATGCGCTCGGGTGGTTGGCGATTCGCCAGGCCTCCGTCGGTCGCGCCGGCTTCGCCTCGGTGATGCTGTGGGTCGAGGTCGCCGGGGTCGTGATCGTGGGGACCGCGAGCGTGGTCGAGCGCGACTGGTTCCCCGAACCTTCGGTGTGGTCCGGTTATGGCATCGGCTACGGCTTCGTGCCGGCGATCCTCCCGATCGCCGCCCTGTTGTGGCTGCGCGGCCAGGACCCCTCGCGCGCGCCGGGTCTCGACCTGGTGAGTGCCTTCAAGATCGTGGCCTTCGCCGAGGCGGTCAGTTGGTCGGGGCTGTTGGTGGGGATGTTCTTCAAGCACGTGGTGGACGCCGGTGAACAGGGAGTCGAGATCTTCGGACCCATCCACGGCACCGTCTTCGTCGGCTACGTCCTGGTCGCCCTGCTGACGTGGAATCGGCTCGGTTGGTCGATCCCGGTGGCGCTGACGGCGTTGGCGGCCGCGATCCCCCCGTTCTGCACCGTGTTCTTCGAGATGTGGGCCGAGCGCACCGGGCGACTCGATACCGCCGACCCGCGACAGGAACTGAAACACGTTCTAGATTGATCTCGTGACCTCCGAAACAACGCCCGCCGTCCCCGATGTCTTCGCGCCCACCACGCTCGGCCCGGTGTCGCTGCGTAACCGCACCGTCAAGGCGGCGACGTTCGAGGGCCGCACGCCCGCCGGCGTGGTCACCGATGAACTGATCGCCTATCACTTGGCCGTCGCCGAGGGCGGCATCGGGTTGACCACTGTCGCCTACCTCGCGGTGGCGCCCGAGGGGCGCACGCACCGCGAGCAGATCCTGGTGGGTCCGGCCGCACAGCCGGGGCTGACCCGGCTCACCGACGCGATCCACGCCACAGGCGCCAAGGTCGCGGCGCAGGTCGGCCACGCCGGCCCGGTGGCCAACGGGCGGTCCAACGGCGTCCACGCGCTCAGCGCGAGCCGGATGCCGAGTCCGCTGTCGATGCAGATGGTCAGGTCCGCCAGCGAGAAGGACCTGACTCGCATCACCCAGGCCTACGTCGACGCCTCCCGGGTGCTGGTGGATTCGGGTTTCGACGTCCTCGAACTCCACATGGCACACAGCTATCTGATCTCCTCGTTCCTCGCCCCCGGTCTCAACCGGCGCAAGGACCACTGGGGCGGCGACCTGGTCAACCGCGCCCGGCTGGCTCGACAGGTCGCCCGCGCGGTTCGCGAGGAGATCGGTGACGAAGCGGCGGTGACCGCCAAGGTCAGCGTGAGCGACGGCTTCAAGGGCGGAGTCCGCACCGAGGACAGCATCGAGTTCACCCGACTCATCGAGGCCGACGGTCACCTCGACGCACTGCAGCTCTCGGGTGGCAGTTCTTTGATGAACCCGATGTACCTCTTCCGCGGGGAGGTGCCGCTCAAGGAGTTCGCGGCCAGCATGCCTCCGCTGGTCCGACTCGGGATGAAGACGCCGATGGGCAAGGGCTTCTTGAAGTCCTACCCCTTCGAGGAGGCCTACTTCTTCGACAAGGCCAGCCAGTTCCGCGAAGCGTTGACGATGCCGTTGATGCTGCTCGGTGGCATCAACAGGCTCGAGACGATGGAGCGCGCGATGGCCAGCGGCTTCGACTTCGTGGCCATGGGGCGCGCGGTGCTCCGCGAGCCCGACCTGGTCAACAAACTCCAGGCCGGTCGGCAGGGCGCGGCCAAGTGCATCCACTGCAACCAGTGCATGCCCACGATCTACACCGGCACCCGCTGCCCCGAGATCCCGCTCGCCGAGGCCGGGGCCACCGGACCGGGGGCCCCGTAGCCCCGTAGCCGGCTCCGCGGGCCCGCTCATGTAACTGACTGTTCGTACCTCTATCAGGCTGTCCGGACAGCCTGATAGATACCCGAACAGTCAGTTACATGCGATCCAGGCGGGACACCTAGCGGAAAACTAGAACCTGTTCTACTGTGCAGAGCATGTCCCAAGTGATCCCCGAGAAGCCCCTGCGCGTCGTCGTCTGGTCCACCGGCACGATCGGTCGGCACGCGATCGCCGGGATCGATGCCCACCCCGACATGGAACTGGTCGGGGTGTGGGTCTCCAACCCGGACAAGGAGGGCAAGGACGCCGGGATCCTGGCCGACCTCGGCCGCGAACTGGGGATCAAGGCCACCAACGACCGGGACGCGCTGATCGCGCTGGCGCCCGACGCCATCGTGCACACCGCGATGGCCGATGACCGGGTCTTCGAATGCATCGAGGACCTGATCTCGTTCGTCGAGGCCGGGATCAACGTCACCAGCAGTGGCCCGGTCCTGCTGCAGTGGCCGGAGAAGATCCTGCCGCCGGAGTTCCTGGCTCGGATCCAAGACGCCTGCGACGCGGGCAACGCCTCGATGCACATCAACGGCATCGACCCCGGTTTCGCCAACGACATCCTGCCCCTGGTGATGACCAGCATCAGCCAGCGCATCGACGAGGTCCGGGTCATGGAGATCTGCGACTACTCGACCTACTACCAACCCGTGGTGATGGGAGACATGTTCGGCTTCGGCCGGCCGATGGACTACGACGCCTTCCTGTGGCAGCCGGGCATCCTCACGATGGCCTGGGGCAGCGTCGTCCGCCAGATCGCGGCCGGACTCGACATCGTCCTCGACGAGCCGCTGACCGAAGAGGTCGAACGCCGTGCGGCGACGCGCGACACCGACTCGGTCTCCGGTGACGTCAAGGAAGGCACGATGGGCTCGGTGCGCTTCCAGCTGATCGGCAAGGTGGACGGCATCGCGCGGGTGGTCGTCGAGCACATCACCCGCACCGACGCCGAGTCCGACCCGGACTGGGAGAACCCGCCTGCCGGCCACGATGGCTGCTACCGGGTCAAGATCACCGGCGAGCCAATGATGCAGGTCGACTTCACCCACCACGGCGAGCACGGCGACCACAACGTCAGCGGCATGATCACCACGGCTCAGCGCATCATTAACGCGCTCCCGGCCGTCGTCGCCGCCAAGCCGGGTCTGGTCACCGCGATCGACCTGCCACTGGTCACGGGACGTGGACTGGTCTCCAAGAGCCCGGCCAACGGTGGCGCATGAGCATCCTCGACAACTTCGCCGTCCCCGGCCAGGTGGCCATCGTCACCGGCGCGGGCCGGGGCCTCGGAGCGGCCACCGCCGTCGCGTTGGCCGAAGCCGGCGCCGACGTGCTGATCTCGGCCAGGACCGCCGAGCAGCTCGAGGTCGTCGCCGAGCAGGTCCGGGCCACGGGTCGCAGGGCCGTGGTCGTGCCCGCGGACCTCAGCGACCTCGACGCCGTCGCCGGGCTGGCGCAGACCGCCTTCGACGAGTTCGGCCGACTCGACACCATCGTCAAC
>JBFIDC010000228.1:0-5417 GCA_041581495.1 Nocardioides sp.
CGACACGCTCGCCGCCTTGGCCGCCGCGAGCGAGGCCTTCTTGCTGTTTCCGGCCTCGATCTGCGAGGCGGTCCGGCCATCGATGAGGCGAGACAGATCCAGAGCCACAGCATCGGCAAGCCTCTGCATGTCGCGACGAGCCACCCGCTGCACACCCAGGTCGACCGCCAACATCGCGATGCCGAGGATCACCACCATCGCCAACGCGACGACGGGGATCACCGCGCCGCGTTCGTCCTGCCGCCCGCGTGCAGACCTCATGAGTTGACCTGCGCTTCGCTGATGACGCTCAGTCTCTCGGGGAGCACGATGCCGATCCCGGGAACCGAGGGGATCAAGGGGTTCTCGCGATAGTCGTAGTTGACCGTGACCTTCACGCACATGGCGTTGACGGTCGAACCCGTGCACGTCTGCGGCGAGGACACCTGGCAGGTGCCGACGACGGACCCACCCTTGATCAGATTGTTCGAGGAGTTGCAGGCGACGCCGTAGTTGCCCAGACCCGAGTTGATGGCCTCGCGAGCCCGAGTCTGCTTCTGGGTCGCGGTGAGCTGCGCCGGCGCCACGGCTGCCGCTCGAGCGCCCTCGGCCACGCCCTGGCTGATCCCCTGACGGAAACTCAGCATGTAGCCGTAACTGATGATGCCGAAGACGAGCAGCATCAGCAGCGGCGCGACGAGCGCGAACTCGACGGCTGCTGCCCCCCGCTGATTCCTCGTCGTTCTAGCCGAGAAAAACATGTGTGTACTTCCTTGCTCCCCAAAGCACGACATTTGCGGCCTCCCAACCGCAGGGACGAAGGTATCGCGAAAAGTTACGCAGCCATGGCGGTTACCGGGGTTAAATAGCCCGAACGGACTACTCGGACATAGTCCTTATGGCTGGGGTTCGCGTGGGTGCCCGAGCAGAACCCGGGGCCTGGGTCGTTCGGTGGCGCGCCTCAGGTGGGCTTGGGCAGATCGATGTCTGCCTGGTTGAGCTCCTCGACGTTGACGTCTTTGAAGGTCAGGACCTTCACGCTCTTGGCGAAGCGGGCCGGGCGGTACATGTCCCAGACCCACGCATCGGAGATGGAGACCTCGAAGAAGACCTCACCGGACTCGCTGCGCGCCTTCACATCCACCTGGTTGCACAGATAGAAGCGGCGGTCGGTCTCGACGACGTACTTGAAGATGCCGACCACGTCGCGGTACTCGCGATAGAGCGTCAGCTCCATCTCGGTCTCGTACTTCTCGAGATCCTCCGCACTCATCCGGCGTCCTCCCTCAACTCGTCTGGTCGCCCCGTCGCCCGCGCGCGTGCGTGCTCATTGTGCCCATCGTCGGGGCGTTCGTCGGGACCCGGCTCCAAGCCGGCGGCGCGTCGGACATTGACGAAGCGCATCCGGTGGACCGGGCACGGGCCGTGACGCTCCAGCGCAGCCGCGTGGACCTCGGTGATGTAGCCCTTGTGGGTCTTGAAGTCGTACTCCGGCCACCGTGAGTCGAGGTCGGTCATGATGCGGTCTCGGGTGACTTTGGCCAGGACCGAGGCGGCCGCGATGCAGGCCGCGACCCGATCGCCCTTCCAGACAGCGAGACCGGGCACACCGAGTCCGTCGACCGGGAATCCGTCGGTGAGGACGTAGTCCGGCGGCACCGAGAGTTTGGCGACCGCGCGACGAAGCGCCTCGATGTTGGCCACATGCATGCCGAGGCGGTCGCACTCCTCGTGGGAGACCACCACGACCGACCACGACACGGCGCGGCGCACGATCTGGTCGTAGGCGCGCTCGCGAGCCTTCGGGCTGAGCAGTTTGGAGTCCGCCAGGCCGGGCACGATGCCGGCCCTGCCGGCCGGCAGGATCGCGGCTCCAGCGACCAGTGGTCCCGCGCAGGCCCCTCGCCCGGCCTCATCGACCCCGGCGATCGTCTCGACGCCGTGACGCCGCAGCGCCCGCTCGTAGCCATAGAGGCCTGCGTCGCGGCGCACCGAGATCCCTCGCGGCAGGGCGCTCATGTGGTCGGCTCGCTCACGCCAACCTCAAGAGGCGTCGGGCACGTCGGCGAACACGGTGCCGCCGTCGACGGTGCCGAAGCGGCCCAGTGGCCACAGGAGTAAGAAGACCTTGCCGACGATCAGGTCCTCCGAGACGAACTCGCGCCCCGGGACGCAGTCGGTCGCGGCGGCGGTGCACATGTGCACCGTGGAATCGGCGGAATGGGCCCGGTTGTCGCCCATCACGAAGACATGTCCCTTGGGAACGGGTCCGGCCGACCACTTGCAGTTGCCGGTCATCGGGCCGGCGCACTCGACCTTGGCCTCCTGCTTGACGTAGGAGGTCTCGTCGAGGGCGACGCCGTTGACCGAGATCCGTCCCTTGGCATCACAGCAGGTGATGGTGTCGCCGGGCACGCCGATCACCCGCTTGACCAGATGGCCACCTGACGGGAACAGCCCGACCTTGGCCAGCGCCTTGGCGACCGGGTTGGTGGGCCCGGCGCTCTCGCCGGCTCCCAGCCAGCCGCCGGGGTCCTCGAAGACGACGACGTCACCGCGCTCGGGTTCGCCGCCGAACCAGGAGGACCACTTCTGCACCAGGATGCGGTCGTTCTTGACCAGGCCCGGCTCCATCGACTCCGAGGGGATGTAGAAGGCCTGAACCAGGACCGCCTTGATGATCACCGCGAGCACCAAAGCGGTGCCCAACAAGATGATCGTCTCCTGCCACAGGGGCAGCGGCTCGCGCGGCGCACGTCCGGTCTTGGCAGAGCCGAGTTCGGCCGCAGACCTGCGAGCCTGCTCCTCGGAGTCGGTCCCGCCTGCCTGGTCAGAGGTCACGGATCGAGTCTAGGGACGCGGTGAAGAAACGACGTAGCCGGAGGGCTACGAGTCGCGGCGCTCCTTGATCTTGGCGGCCTTGCCGCGCAGGTTGCGCAGGTAGTAGAGCTTGGCACGACGAACGTCACCGCGGGTGACGATCTCGATCTTCTCGAAGATCGGGGAGTTCAGGGGGAAGGTGCGCTCGACACCGACGCCGAAGGAGACCTTGCGGACGGTGAAGGTGCGACCCACACCCGAGCCGTGGATGCGAATGACCACGCCCTGGAAGACCTGGACGCGGGCCCGGTTGCCCTCGACGACCTTGACGTCGACCTTGATGGTGTCGCCGGCGCGGAAGTCGGGGACGTCGTCGCGCTTGATGGCGTTGCCGAGTTCGGCAATCACGTTGCTCATGATTTTGCTCCTCGCGAGTGCCACAAGTCAGCCGCGGTATCGGATGGTGGTGCCGTGTTCACGTGTGTGTTCACTTGGTGACCCAGTCATGCTGGCCGGCGGCGCGAACTCCCCCTGTGGCAGGACCTCGACGCGGATCCTCGAAGACTGCGCTCCGAACGATCCTTCGGCCGACTGGGCCGACGCACGAGTCTGCCACAGGGGGGTCAGTCGCGAGAAATCCGCTTCGTCAGCAACACGGCGCCCTCCGGGGCGGGCAGATCGCGCCGCTCGCGGAAACCCGCCTTCTTGTACATCCGCAGATTCTGTTTGCTCCGGGCGCCGGTGAACAGCGAGCAGGTCGTGGCAGTGGTCGGTGCCGCCGCTTCGATGTGCTCGAGCAGGGCGCGTCCCAGTCCGCGGCCTTGCAGGTCGGGGGCCACCATGATTCGCCCGATGTCCCAGATCTGGCCCTCGAGCCGACCCCGGACCGCTCCCACGAGCCGGCCGGCCGCCCTGGCGACGTAGTAGTGCCACTGGCCCAGCGCTTCCTCCACCTCGTCAGTCGATTCCCGCAGGGCGGGGATCTCGAGGGTCTGGTTGGCCAGTGCCTCCTGGACCCAGCACGCACGCTGCAGGGTCAGGATCTCCCCGGCGTCGGCCCGAACGGCGGGCACGATCTGCCACCGGGCGGCGCGGCTCGGGTGCATCAGATCGGGGCGGCGTTGCGCGGTGCGCTGAAGGGACTGTTCAGAGCGCCACGCTGCGATCGCGGCGTGGTCACCGCCCAACAGCACGGTGGGCACCTCGAGGTCGCGCCAGGACGGCGGGCGGGTGTAGACAGGGGGTTCGAGAAGCCCACCCTCGTGCGACTCCTCGACCAGCGACTCGGGGTTGCCCATGAACCCGGGCAGCAGTCGCACCACCGCCTCGGTGATGGCCAGGGCGGCGACCTCCCCGCCGTTGAGCACGTAGTCACCCAGTGAGACCTCGAGGACCTCGCATGCGGTGGCGGCGTAGTCGAGCACGCGTTGATCGATGCCCTCGTACCGCCCACACGCGAAGACCAAACGGGGTTCGCGCGCCAGTCGCCGCGCCAACTCCTGAGTGAGCGGGCGACCCGCGGGGGTCGGGACGATGAGCGTGGCGCCGTCGAGCCCGAGTTCGTCGAACGCCTCACCCCACGGCTCGGGTCGCAGCACCATGCCCGCTCCCCCGCCGTAGGGCGTGTCATCGACGCTGCGGTGCCGATCGTGGGTCCAGGTCCGCAGGTCGTGGACGTGCACCTCGACCAGTCCCTGGTCGATGGCCTTGCCGGGCAGCGAGAGCCGCAGCGGGGCGAGGTAGTCGGGAAAGATCGTGAGGTAGTCGAGGCGCATCTCGCGGCTCAGTCCTCGTCGAAGGGTGTGACCAGCCCAGGACGATCGGCGATCACGATCCGTCCAGCCGCCACATCGACCTCGGGCACGAGAGCCATGACGAAGGGGACCAACGCGTCGCGTCCGTCCAGGGTGCGGACGGTCAGCAGATCCTGGGCGCCCCCGCTCAGAGCGGTGACGACACCGAGGTGAACGCCCTCGAGGTCGTAGGCCTCGAGACCCACGAGTTGGTGGGCATAGAACTCCTCGGGGTCCTCGGGGCTGGAGTCGGCCGAGATCATGGCACTGAGCAGAGTGCCGCGTGCGGTCTCGGCCGCAGTCCGGTCGACGAACTCCTCGAAGCGCGCCAACAGCACGCCCTGGTGCCACCGGGTGCCGGCGACCGTCACGGACGCAAGGCTGCTCGCCGAGCCGCGAGGCGGCTGGGCGAGCAGCGTGGAGCCCACGACGAAACGTCGTTCGGGCTCGTCGGTTCGTACCTCGACGGTCACCTCACCGCGTAGCCCATGGGGCTTGCCGATGCGACCGACCACGACCTCGATCTGGTCGTCGTGACCGGGGGCGGGCTCAGCGCTGTCGGTCGACATCCACGAAGTCGATCCGAGCGTCATTGCGGCCCGCGAGAGCCGAGATGACGGTACGGAAGGCAGTGGCGGTGCGCCCGCTGCGACCGATCACCTTGCCGAGGTCATCGGGGTGCACCCGAACCTCGAGGACCGATCCACGACGCAATGCCTTGTCGCGGACCGATACCTCTTCTGGGTGCTCGACGATGCCGCGCACGAGGTGCTCAAGGGCCTCAGGCAGCATCAGCTGTCGGAGTCCTTGGCCTCGGCCTCGGCC
>JBFIDC010000229.1:0-5393 GCA_041581495.1 Nocardioides sp.
CCACGATGCTCGGCGACACCGATCCCGCGCTGCGCGACGGCACGGCCTACTCGACCCTGGCCACCTGGGTGGGGCGAGGGGTCTACGACGACCTCTTGACCGGGCTCGGCGACGGCATGGCCACCGGTCTGGGTGTCGGCCTCGGGGAGCGCGACACCGACACCGTGTTCCGGCGCAGCTTCTCCGGACTGGTCCTCGGCGAGTGCATCGCGCGCGACACCGAGCGTCCCCTGGTCGTGGGCAGCAAGGTCCTCGAGTGGGGCGACCGCCTGGCGACCTGGCTGCTGCGCGAGCGAGATCTGCGCGGCTTCGTGCCCGGCAAGGGCTGGGCGCACGCGCTGGCCCACGGCGCCGACGCCATGGCCACGCTGGCCAGATCCCCCCACGTCGCACGCCCCGAACTCACCGTGATCCTCGACGTCGTCGCCGATCGGGTGCTGATGCCGATCGAGCGGCCACTGACCAACGACGAGACGGACCGGCTCGCGAACATCACCATGGAGGTCCTGCGCAGAGAACTGCTCTCCCTCTCGATCGTCGAACCCTGGATCGCCCGACTGGTCGCCGGAGCCTCTGCACGGGCGACCCGCAATGACCACGACCCGAGCCTGACTCGGGGCAACGCCGAGTCGTTCCTGCGCTCGCTCTATCTTCAACTGGCCCTGGGCCAACGCCCAACAGAGGGTCGCTCGGACCTCCTGTTGGTCATGGTCGATGCTCTACGCACCACCAACCCTCACACCCTGCAGCAACGGAGCCGCTGAAATGCCAGACGACCACCACGCAGGCGCAGACCAAGGCGCGACCACGAACGAGGGCCAGGACACCTCGGGCCAGATCTCGGGTCACAGCGGCGAACTCGCCGTGGCCGCGGCCCGTGCGCACGGCGTCGAAACGATGTTCACCCTCAGCGGCGCCCACGTGTTCCCGATGTACGACGGTGCGGTCAAGGCCGACCCGCCCATGCGGCTGCTCGATGTTCGACACGAGCAGACCGCGGCGTTCGCCGCCGAGGCGACCGGCAAGCTCACGCGCATCCCGGGGCTCGCGGTGCTCACCGCCGGCCCTGGTGTCACCAACGGCGTCAGCGCGATCGCCCAGGCCCAGTTCGCGGGTTCACCCATGGTCGTGGTCGGTGGCCGCGCACCCCAGAACCGCTGGGGAAGCGGGAGCCTGCAAGAGATCGACCAGCCACCGATCCTGGCGAGCGTCACCAAGCTGGCCACCACCTTGCCCACCGCCGGGGACGTGCTCGACGGCATCGACAACGCCTTCGCGGTGGCGGGGTCATCGCACCGGGGCCCGGTCTTCGTCGACGTCCCCATGGACGAGTTCTTCAACGCCTCGTCCGGTCCGGCACCCACCGGTGCCCGGCCCAGCGGCGCCGCTCCCGACACCGATGCCATCGACCGGATCGCCGGGTTGCTCGCGGCTGCCACACGCCCGGTGCTGATCCTGGGCACCGACGTGTGGGCCGATGGCGGCGAGGTGGCGGCACTGCGCCTGGTCGAGTCCCTGGGACTGCCGACGCTGACCAACGGCATGGGACGAGGCGTGATCCCCGGCGGCCACGCGCTGCTGATGACCAAGGCCCGCGGCGTTGCGCTCAACCAGGCCGACCTGGTGATCGTGGTCGGCACGCCCCTCGACTTCCGGCTCGGCTACGGCATCTTCGGCGGCAAGGAGGAAGGCTCCTCCCCCGCCCAGGTGGTGCACATCGCCGACTCGCCGGGGCAACTCTCGGGTCATGCCACCTTGGCCGAGTCGGTCTCGGGTGACCTCACCCAGATCTTCGATGCTCTGCTGGCCGCGATGGAGCGCGGCACGAAGCCGAGTTGGGGTCCGTGGACCGAGCTGCTCCAGGACACCGTCAAGACCGCCGCCGCCCGCGACGCCGAACTCCTCAGCGCCGAGGCCGACCCGGTGCACCCCGCCCGGATCTATGGCGAACTCGTGCCGCGCCTGGCCGACGACGCCGTCGTGATCGGCGACGGTGGCGACTTCGTCAGCTTCGCCGGCAAGTACGTCGAACCCCAACGGCCGGGCTGCTGGCTCGACCCCGGCCCCTACGGCTGCCTGGGAGCGGGCCTGGGCGCGGCCATCGCGGCCCGTCTCGCGCGGCCGAGTTCACAGGTGGTGCTGTTGCTCGGCGACGGCGCCGCCGGGTTCTCGCTGATGGATGTCGACACCTTGGTCCGGCACAACCTGCCGGTGGTGATGGTGATGGGCAACAACTCCGCCTGGGGCCTGGAGAAGGGCCCGATGCAGATGCTCTACGGCTACGACGTGGTCGCCGACCTTGCCGACCGGACCGCCTACCACGAAGTCGTCAAGGCGCTCGGCGGCGCCGGCGAGATGGTCACCGACCCCAGGCAGATCGGTCCGGCCCTCGACCGGGCCTTCGCCGCGAACGTGCCCTACCTGGTCAACGTGATCACCGATGTCAACGCGGCCTACCCGCGTTCCACCTTTGGCATCTGAGCACCCCGCGGTGAGTCAGTCCGCAGCCACGACGCACCCGGGGGTCGCGATTCGCCGTGCCACGGCTCGGGAGCACGCGGCGATCGGAGAGTTGTGCGTGGCCGCCTACGCGGGGATGAGTGCGCCCGACCAGGCCGGGTACGCCGCCCATCTGCGCAACGCCGCGGCGCGCGACCTCGAGGCCGAACTGTGGGTCGCGGTCACCGCGGACGAGGCCCACTCCGAGGAACTGCTCGGCACGGTGACGGTGTGCCCCGAAGGTTCTCCGTGGCGTGAGATCGCCCGGGGCGATGAGTACGAGTTCCGGATGCTCGCGGTCGCACCGGCCGCCCAGGGCCGTGGCGTGGGTGAAGCCCTGGTGCGCCACGTCCTCGACCGCGCTCGCGAAGCGGGCTCATCTCGGGTGGTGCTGTCCACCCTGGCGGAGATGTCGGCAGCACACCGCCTCTATGAACGGCTCGGCTTCCGCCGTGCCCCCGAACGCGATTGGTCGCCACGCGAGGGCATCGACCTGGTCGCCTATCTGCTCGACCTGACCCCGTGAGGCACCGATGAGCACCCTGAGCGCCACCTTGACCTTCACCGTGACCGAGGACGACACCGCCATCGCGGTGGGCTCGGGCACCCTTCCCGTCCTGGGCACCCCCCGGCTGCTCGCGTGGTGTGAGAGTGCCACCTGCGCGGCACTCGAGCCGACCCTGGAGGCGGGAGCAACCAGCGTCGGCACTCGAGTCACCCTCGAACACCTCGCCGCGAGCCCGATCGGGGCGCGAGTCGAGATCAGCGCCGCGAGCACCCATATCGACGGGCGATTGCACCGTTTCACCGTCACTGCCCGCCACCTCGGTGGCGACGCCAAGATGATCGGCTCCGCCGAGATCACCCGAGTCGTTGTCGACGGGCAGCGATTCCTATCC
The DNA here is from genome assembly GCA_041581495.1 of Nocardioides sp. Taxonomy (GTDB): domain Bacteria; phylum Actinomycetota; class Actinomycetes; order Propionibacteriales; family Nocardioidaceae; genus Nocardioides. The sequence goes on from JBFIDC010000229.1 coordinate 3,399, forward strand.
CGACTGCCAGACGTGGCAGACTGAACCTTTCGTCTCCAGGAGGATCACCATGGGCAAGACTGGCCGCAAGCGTCGCGGACGTAAGAAGAAGAACGCCAACCACGGCAAGCGTCCCAACGCCTGATCAGAGCCGCGAAGCGGCTCTGATCGAGCAGCTGGGCCGCGCCTACCCGATCACCACTGGGTGCTTGGCCACCCATGCATCGGCCGCCGCCTGCTGCTTGGGCGTGATCGGGATCGGCGTCAGGTCCGGCTGACTCGACGCGTTGCCCTTGCGCCATGAGCGCAACACCTTGCGGGCGACGAGTCCGTCGCGCACCCGCTGCGGGTGCAACCCGACCGGCACCTCGGCGATCACCTTGCGCTTGGCGTAGTCGATGACCATCACCAGGTCACTGCCGGCCATCGACACCCAGCAGTTGCCGTCCACGTGGCTGGTGGTCGCCCAGTAGGGCTTGGAGTAGGTGCGGCCCTTGAGGAACTTGGCCTTGCCCGCAAACAGTGTGGGCTTGCCGTTCTTGCGGTTCACGATCGCCGCGTAGTCCGACATCGTTCCGGCAACGCACAGTCGAGTGCCGGCCTTGTTGATCGCGATGCCGTGATGGGCCGAGTCGAGGACGTACTCCTCACGGCTGAGCGCCGCCGCCTCCTCGCTGATCGGCAGCCTGATCAGCCGCACCACCCGCCCCGTGGGGGGCTCGGGCACGGAACCGGACACGTAGTCACCGCCGCCGGTGGGGTCCTTCTTGCGCAGCGAGAACTCGACGATGCCGTGGAAGAACGAGACCTGGAGGAACGCGGTGCGCTGGTCGGGTGTGAGCACCATCGGGCGAACCGCCGAACTCATGTCGGGGTGTCCGGCCTCGGCCAACTCCTTGTTCATGTCCCAACGCCGCTTCACCGTGAACGTCTTGTTGGTGACGATCTGGAGCCACGCGTCGCCCTTGACCGCGGCAGTGGCACCGCCGGGAAGTGGCTCGTCGCCGGGGGTGTAGACCCGGCCGATGCTCGCGTGCACGATGCGGTGACCGTTCTTGGTGTAGTTGCTCTCGTGCGGGGTGTCTCCGGACTCGAAGGTGCGCAGCGGCTTCCCGGTCCGCTTGTTGCCCCGGCCACCCATCACGTATTCGTGCACGGTGCGATCGGTCGAGTCGGAGACCAGCAGCCTGCGACCGTCGGGCGAGACACCCATGTGGTCGGTGCGGTAGCCGTTCATCTGCTGCTCGGCGACGATCTTTCCGGTGGCCAGGTCGATCCAGACCACGTCGGAGAAACTCGGACGCGAGACCGCCACCAGCGCGCCGTCGCGAGTGGTGAACATGTCGTCGACGTACTGGTCGTGACCCTCGCCGACGGCCTGCTGGATCGCCAGATAGAACCCCAACCGATCTGGGGCGGCATAGATGTCGAGCAGCTCTTGGCGCCGGTCGGGAATGATGTTGAGCGTCTTGATCGCCTTGCGCTTGCGCACGTCGATGACGGTCGCGGTGCCCGCCCAGTTGTTGCCGACCATCATCACCTGACGCGGCTTCTTGCCACGCTTGGCAAGTGCGCCCACCGCGATCGCGGCCGGCGCCTTGAGGGCCGTCGAGGTCGGCTCTGTGGTGCCCGGTCTCTGCGCCGCCGGCGAGGCGCCGACCGCCCCGACACCGTTGGTCGAACCCAGCATGACGATTCCGGCGCAGGCCACAGCCAGGCCGATCCTCCCCGTGTTCATGACGGGCATGTTACGCCGAGGACCGGGCCGCTGGCCCAGTCGTGGGTCCAGTCGTGGGCCCACTCACGGCCCCGGTCACGGGGACAGCGCTGGACTCAGCCCTCGGTGATGCGGAGCTGGACTTCGCGGATCTCGATCATCACCCGTTGCCGTAGTTCGGAGGGCGCCGACTCCGAACAACTGCGGGCCACGATGGACTTCACCGTGCGCTGCAGGTCGTAGCGACTCAGGCACGGGTTGCAGGTGTCGAGGTGTGCTCGCACCACCGAACAGTCGGC
>JBFIDC010000230.1:0-5372 GCA_041581495.1 Nocardioides sp.
CCAGCGCTGCCCGACCTGCGAGAAGGTCTACATCCCGCCGCGCAGCGCCTGCCCCGATGACGGCACCCCGACGGCCGAACAGGTGCCGCTGCCCGACACCGGCACGATCACGACGTTCTGCGTGGTCAACGTGCCGTTCCTCGGTCAGCGGATCACCCCGCCGTACGTCTCCGCCTACATCCTGCTCGACGGCGCCGACATCGCGTTCCTCCACCTGATCCTCGACATCCCGGCCGAAGAGGTGCGGATGGGCATGCGGGTCAAGGCGGTCTGGAAGCCCCGCGACGAATGGACCACGTCGGTGGAGAACATCAGCCACTTCGCGCCCACCGGGGAGCCGGACGCGGACTACGAGAGCTACAAGGTGCACCTGTGAGAGATGTTGCGGTCGTGGGCTTCGCCCAGCGACAGATGGCTGAGTTCGACGGGTCCCCGACCTGTGTCGAACTCCTGGTTCCGTTGTTCGCCGAGTGCTACGAGCAGACCGGTTGGACCCGCACCGATGTGGGTTTCTGGTGCTCAGGGTCCTCCGACTATCTGGCCGGGCGGTCCTTCTCGTTCGTCCAGGCCGTCGATGCCATCGGCGTCAACCCGCCGGTCAACGAGTCCCATGTCGAGATGGACCTCGCGTGGGCGATGTACGAGGCCTGGCTCAAGATCCAGACCGGCGAGGTCGACACGGCGCTGGTCTATGCCTTCGGCAAGAGCTCGGCCGGCGTGCTGCGCCGCACGCTCTCGCTGCAACTCGACCCCTACACGATGACGCCGATCTGGCCCGACACCGTCTCCCTCGCCGGGCTCCAGGCGCGGGCCGGACTCGACGCCGGCCTGTGGGACGAGGCCGCGATGGCCGAGGTCGCCAACCGCTCACTGCGCGACGCGGAGTCCAACGAGTACGCCGTGCGCAAGGGTGGGTCCTCGGTGGAGGAGCTCCTGGCCCGGCCGATGTATGCCGACCCGCTGCGCAAGCACGACTGCGCCCCGGTGACCGACGGCGCCGCCGCCCTGGTGCTTGCCGCCGGCGACCGGGCCAAGGACACCCGTGACCGGCCGGCCTGGATCACCGGTCTGTCGCACTACGTGGATTCGATGAGCATGGGCACGCGCGACCTCACCCGCTCCCCCTCGACCGCCAAGGCTGCGGCCGCGGTGGATCTCGAGGGCATCGAGGTCGCCGAGTTGCACGCTCCGTTCAGCCACCAGGAGTTGATCCTGCGCACCGAGCTCGGACTCGGCGACGACGTACGTATCAACCCGTCGGGGGGCGCACTGACCAGCAACCCGATGTTCTCCGCAGGAGGGATCCGCATCGGCGAAGCCGCCAAGCGGGTGTGGGCCGGCGAGGCCGCCAAGGTCCTCGGCCACGCCACCAGCGGCCCCGCCCTGCAACAGAACCTCGTGTGCACCATGGAAGGACGCTCCTGATGGCCAAGCAGCCCGCCGCAGTGATCGGCGTCGGTCAGACCCACCACCGTGCGGCCCGCAAGGACGTGTCAATGGCCGGCCTGCTCCGTGAAGCCATCGACCGCGCCCTCGAAGACGCCCAGATGACCCTCGATGAGATCGACGCCATCGTCGTGGGCAAGGCACCGGACCTGTTCGAGGGCGTGATGATGCCCGAACTGTTCTTGGCCGATGCCATCGGCGCCGTGGGCAAGCCGCTGTTCCGCGTGCACACCGCCGGCTCGGTCGGCGGGTCGACCGCGATCGTGGCCTCCTCGCTCGTGCAGTCCGGGGTGCACAAGAAGGTGCTCACGGTCGCCTACGAGAAGCAGTCGGAGTCCAACGCGATGTGGGCGCTCTCGGTCCCGGTGCCGTTCAACATGCCGGTCCACGCTGGCGCGGGCGGATACTTCGCTCCGCACGTGCGGTCCTACATCCGCCGCTCGGGGGCCCCGGGCCACATCGGCGCCATCGTCGCCGCCAAGGATCGGCAGAACGCTCTCAAGAACCCCTACGCCCACCTGAAGAACCCCGACACGACCGTGGAGTCGGTGTTGGCCTCGCAGATGCTGTGGGACCCGATCCGCTATGACGAGACCTGCCCGTCCTCCGACGGCGCTTGCGCCTTGGTGATCGTGGGCGAGGACGAGGCCGCACGGTCGGCCAACCCCGCCTGGATCCACGCCACCGCGATGCGTTCGGAGGCCACCTCGGCCGCCGAGTGCGACCAGGTCAACCCGCAGGCCTCCCGGGATGCGGCGGCCTACCTTTGGAAGACCGCCGGCATCACCAACCCGCTCGAAGAGATCGACATGGCCGAGATCTATGTCCCGTTCTCGTGGTTCGAGCCGATGTGGCTGGAGTCGCTCGGCTTCGCCGCCGAGGGCGAGGGCTGGAAGCTCACCGAGTCCGGAGCGACCGCGCTGGGAGGCAAACTCCCCGTCAACTGCTCAGGTGGTGTCCTCTCATCGAACCCGATCGGCGCCTCCGGGATGCTGCGATTCGGTGAAGCTGCGCTGCAGGTCCGCGGTGCCGCCAGTGAGCACCAGGTCGAGGGTGCCCGCAAGGCGCTTGGGCACGCGTACGGCGGCGGCTCGCAGTTCTTCGCGATGTGGGTCGTCGGGGCGGACAAGCCCGGCAACTGAACCTCGGTTATCGTCTCGGCGTGTCCGAGGCGCTTGCGAGACGCGCCGAGCCAGGTGCACGGGAAGGCCTGCGTGTCGACATCCAGGGCATGCGGGCACTGGCTGTGGGGCTGGTCATCGCAGCCCATGCGGGCGCTTCTCGCTTCGCGGGCGGCTACGTCGGTGTCGATGTTTTCTTCGTGATCTCGGGCTTCCTGATCACCCAGGTGCTGATCAAGAGGACCGGAGTCGTCGACTTCTATGCGCGGCGGGCGCGCCGCATCCTGCCCGCTGCGGCGTTCACCTTGTTCGGAACTCTCGTGGCTGCCAGGGCAATGCTGGGTGCGCTCGAGATTCGCACGCTCAACATGGACGTGGTGTGGGCAAGCCTCTTCGGCGCCAACATCCGCTATGCCTACCTGGGTGCCGACTACTTCCACGCCGATGACGCGCCCTCGGCGGTGCAGCACTTCTGGTCCTTGGCCGTCGAGGAGCAGTTCTATCTCGCCTGGCCGCTGATCGTCGGACTCGCCCTCGTCGGGGGAATCGTCCGCGGCCGGCGACGCCTGGTCCTGGTCTCAGTGACGGTGATCGCGGTGAGTCTGGCCTGGTCGGTGCATGCCACGACGACTAGTCCTGAGACTGCCTACTTCTCCACCTTCACCCGCGCGTGGGAGTTGGCCGTCGGGGCCCTCTTGGCCAGCATGCCGACCTCGGTGTGGGCACGCCTCTCACATGTCGTCCGCGAACTGTTCGCATGGCTCGGCTTGGCGATGATCGCTGCGGCCGCGATGGTCTACACACCGGCCACGAGCTTCCCCGGATACGCGGCTCTGCTCCCGGTCGCCGGTGCGGCGCTGATCGTCGCGTCGGGAACCGGCACCCAGGCGACAACGACGTTGACCCGCCTGATCTGGCGATGGCGGCCGCTGCAACGCGCGGGTGACTGGTCGTACTCGCTCTATCTGATCCATTGGCCCGTCCTGGTCCTGCCGGCACTCGCCGCCGGCGAGGATCTCCGCGGCTGGCACCTGCTGCTGGCCCTGCTGCTGATCGTGGCCTTCTCGGGCTTGAGCTTCAGGTTCGTGGAGCGTCCATTCCGCGAGGCGAGTCTTTGGCGTACGCGTCGCGCGGTTCTGCTCTACCCCGCTTCGGTGCTTCCCCTTCTCCTCCTGGTCACCTGGTCGGCCCACTCGGTCAACCAGGCGCTCTCCGAGTCGGGCGATGTGCCGGCCATCTCAACGACGAACTTCGGCGCCGAACCGGGTTCAGTCGAGTTCCCCGCCGACCCACGGCTGGCGCTGGTGAAGGCCTCGGTCCTCGCCGCCCGGAACCACGTGGCGATCCCCAGCGACCTCACCCCCGACCTGGTCTCCCTGGAGAACGATGTCGCCGGTGTCGGCGAGTGCGACTACTCCGAAGAGGTCTTCAACAAGCTGTGCCCCCACGGCGACCCGGCCGCCGACCGCACTCTGGTGCTCTACGGGGACTCGCACGCCCGCATGTGGATCCCCGCCGTCGATGAGATCGCCCGCGATCTCGGGTATCGCGCCTACTTCCTGGTCAAGCCACACTGCACCGGCTCACTGGTGCAGCCCGTCATCGGTGGCACGCGCATGCCCTATGTCGAGTGCCAGCGGTTCCATGAGTGGTTCCTCGACCAGGTCGAGGAGCTCGATCCCGAGTTGACCTTGGTCACGACGTCCTCACCTCAAGGCAGTGCCGGCGTCATCATTGACGGCCGGTGGATCAACTCGCACGACGGCGTACTCGCCGAGGTCGAAGCGGGCTTCGACAGGCTCTTTGCCGCCCTGGCAGACCGCGAGGCTCCCGCCGTGCTGCTGCGCGACGTCCCGCGGATCAAGGAGCGACCCTCCGAGTGCCTGGCACGCAAGGGAACCGACCTCGGCGCGTGTTCCTCGGCACCTCAGGCCTTTGCCGAGCAGCTTGCGGACGTGTCCGTGAACTCGGCGACCCGCAGCGGGGTGCCCATCATCGACCCGCGCCCCTGGATCTGTTTCGACGACACGTGCCCGATGGTGGTGGGCAGCACGGTGGCCTATCGCGATGTCGACCATCTGACGGTGACCTACGTCGCGGAACTGGTCGGCGAGCTCCAGCGGGCTCTGTCAGAACGAGGGCTAGGGTCGCCTAGGCTTGCCCGGTGATCGAGCTCCGAACTCCTGCCCAGATCGAAGAGATGCGCCCTGCCGGGCGCTTCGTGGCCGAGGTACTGACCGCGCTGTCGGCCGCGGCCGATGTGGGCGTGAACCTCCTGGAGCTCGATGCCCTGGCCCACCAGATGATCAAGGACCGGGGCGCCAAGTCGTGCTACATCGACTACCACCCCTCGTTCGGCGCCTCGCCGTTCGGCAAGGTGCTGTGCACCTCGGTCAACGACGCGGTGCTGCATGGACTCCCCCACGACTACGCGCTGGTGGACGGCGACCTCCTGTCATTGGACTTCGCGGTCAGCGTGGACGGCTGGGTCGCCGACTCGGCGGTCAGCCTGGTGGTGGGGACCCCCCGCGAGGAGGACCTCAAGCTGATCGAGGTCGCCACGAAGGCGCTGGAAGCCGGCATCGCCGCGGCCGTCCCGGGCAACCGCCTCGGTGACATCTCGTGGGCGATCGGCGAGGTGGCGCATCACGCCGGCCTCGGCGTCAACCTCCAGTTCGGAGGTCACGGCGTCGGCCGCACCATGCACGGTGACCCGCACGTGCCCCACGACGGCCGCGCCGGCCGGGGCCTCAAGCTCAAGCCCGGCCTGGTGATCGCGATCGAGCCGTGGTTCTTGCACACCAC